>CAZYIR010000120.1:0-1697 GCA_964647165.1 uncultured Candidatus Peribacteria bacterium | reverse complement strand
TTGTTTTCTTTTTTTTCGCGGAATTTTGATCTTCGATTATTACCATCGCGTGAAGTTTGGCAGAATTTCGCAGGATTTTCAAATTTTAGTCTGTCATCTCGGCCGAGGAAGAATGACGAGTGGAAAGATCTCTTCAAAATTTCGCGAAATTTCACTTTTCGCGATTTTTTCCTATACTTAAAAAAAACAAAAATGCTTCAATTTAAAAATGTTTCGCTGGCAATCGATAATACTGAAATCTTACGGAATATAAATTTCACAATTGTTCCCGGAGAAATAATCGCTATCCTCGGAGAATCTGGAGCTGGAAAATCCTCAATTTTTAAATTATTAATCGGTGAAAAAAAACCTTCCGCTGGAAAAATAATGGTTGATAATTTTTCGCTAAACGAACTTGATTTAAAAAGTTTACAGAAATATCGAAGACAAATTGGTGTGGTTTTTCAAGATATAAGGTTATTACCGGGAAAAACTGTCTGGCAAAATATCGCCTACGCGCTGGAAGTTTGCGGCGAAGAATCCGAAATCCCGCGAAAAATTCCCGAGCTTTTAAAAATTGTTGGATTGGAAGATAAAAAAGACGAATTCCCTGCAACTTTATCCGGTGGAGAAAAACAACGCGTCGCCATTGCCCGCGCCTTAGTTCATAATCCAAAAATTTTGATTGCCGATGAACCAACTGGAAATCTTGATCCCAAAAATTCGCGGGAAATTGGCGAACTTTTTAAAGAACTTCACCAAAAACGCGGTCTGACAACCATCCTGTCTACACACGATATCGCTCTTGTCGCCTCAATGAATCCGCGAGTTATTCGTATTCAAAAAGGACAGGTCTTATTCGACGAAAAAAATTGCCCGATGGAGAAAGCTTTTTCAGGGATTTTATAAAATTCCGCGAAATTTTAAAAAATGTCAAAAAATAATTTACAAAAACTAAAAAGTATGTTAGTTTTGTTTTGTTGGAATAATTTTATCTAATGTCTTCTTTAAATCTCGAAATCCTACAAGAATTACAAACAAATACTGCTGATTTTAGTAATAATCCTCTAAGTTCTTTGACTGAAGAAGAAGTTGATTTTATTAGAAAACGAACTTGGTTGAAAATTTTGAGAGAGATAAAAAAACAGGCAAATTATAAAAAATTGCCCGAATCCACTATTCGAAAAATGAATGAGAAACTTTTGCCCAATGAGCAAATCTCAATTCAACCCAGTTCAATATCTGAAGAAGGTGTCCGAAAAATAGTTGATAAAACTTTGGAAAACCTTGAAAAATGGTGGACAGAACTTGATTTAAAGAATCACGAAAATTTCGCGGAAAAACCTAAAAAAGAATTTGTTTTAACAGAAAAAAATAAAGCCGAAACCATAGCCGAAGTTAAAAATTACAAAAATTGGTTTGAGTGGATGGACAAAAATTATAAAAGTATTTCTTACAAGGATTTTGTAGAAGTACAAAAACACGAAACGAAAATTGCTGAACTAAAAAAGAAAAAAGATTTAGATGAAACTGAAAAAATCAAACTTCATGAATTAGAAATTCAACTAGAAATGTTCCTTCAAGAAAATTCTAATGAATATTCTACTTTAGAGAAAGTAATTGAAATTTATGAAAGTAGTAAAAATTTCTTATTGAAAAAAGGACGAAGAGCTTATCTTCAATTTTTAATTACTTTGAGAAACCGATACAAAAAATAC
>CAZYIR010000119.1:0-2233 GCA_964647165.1 uncultured Candidatus Peribacteria bacterium | reverse complement strand
CTTTTGAAATTTAATAAGTTCATCTCTGATAAATTTATTTTCCATTAATTCTTTTTGTTTTTGTTGTAATTCATTTTGACGTTCTAACAAACGCCTTTCCAAGCTTAATAAAATTTTCGCGGTACTTTTCAAATCCTGATCAGTTGTTTTTCTATCAATTGTTGTTTCGCTATTATTAAGTTTTAACAACGCATTATAAACTTGTTTTTGGTTTCTACGCGCGATTCCGGAATTTCTAACTAAAATTTTCAACGCATCAACTTCATCTGCCAAAGAAGCTGTTATCTGAGTTATAGCGTTAAAGGCGCCTGAATCTTCTTTTTCAAAAGAGTTCCAAGCATTAAGCACTTTTTGTAAAGATTCTTTTAAAGATTCGATTAGCTCAGATTTTTCAGAATTAAGGTTATTTAGTTCTGTTTTTGTTTTTTCAACTAATTTTTGTTTATTAATAAAATTCTCATCTTTATCCGGATCTATTCCTGCTAACTCTAAATTTTTACGCGTTTGAGCCAACCCTTTTTCCAAAGCAGTTAATCGTTTTTGTAATATTTTTAGAGAAACTTCATTTTCCGCGATTTTTTTCCTTATTTCCGGTTGAACATCATATAATTCAGTATTTATTACAGATTGTAATTCTGTATAATTTACTCCGACTAATTCGAAAACAGTTTGCAACGCTCCTTCTCGTCGACGCTCTTTTTTTAGCTGTTTATTTTCAGTGCTTATTTCCACTTCTTTTAAAGAATATTCCAAAGATTTTAGAATTTCTTTAAATGTTTCTTGAGCATTAAAATAATAAATAGCCTGATTTATTTCCGCGAGAATATATTGAGAAATTTTATTTTTAGCTTCTATTTCATCAAAAGATTCTCCTGTTGCCTGCGATCTAATTCGTAGACTGTTTAAATAATTTTCTATTTTCTCTTCAATATTTTTTCTTAAACTTCTTTTAAGAATAGGCAATGCTTCGTCAATATTTGTAAATGTTTCGGCTTTCCCCTTTTTAAATTTCTCGCGAATTTCTTCATCAAAATCATCGGTTGGGTATTTCAAGGGAGCTCGGTTTTCTTTTAAATACCGAGCTAAAATATTAATAGCTCCGTCTAAATCATTATTGTCGATAGCTTTTTGCAGTTGATAAGGCTTGTTTTTTAATCCATCTTCCAGATATTCTACTAATGGACTTAAAATTTCAGTCATAATCTTTTGCCGTTCTGTATTATATTCTTCAATTTCTTTGGCTGTTTCAGATTTATCTTTCTCTAGTTTTTTTAAAGCATCATTATAAATTTTCGCGAGATCCTGAGGAATAAAAACTTTCAAGATTTCCCATTTTTTTGCAATAAACTTATTTTGTAGAGCAAAATATTCTATTTGTAACTGATTTATTTCAGTTAAATCTTGGCTTTTTTGATTTTTAGATAATTCTTTTTCTAATTTTTTAATGACTTTTTGTATATCTTCTTTAATATCTTTTAAATGTTTATATCCACTCTTTGTTCGTGGAAACATTTCCGGAATGTTATTAAAGACATTCTTAGTATTATATTTATCGTACGCGAAATTTAACTCCAACGCATAACTAGACGCGATTTTTACTAAATCGCGGTGTGAAAATAAATCTATTTTAGCCTCTTTGGCAAACTTTATTCGTTCTTGCAATGGAGCAACTATCTGAGCTAAATCATTGGCAATTTGTCGAGCAATATTCGTATTATTAGGGTTGTTTTCCAAATCATGAACGAAAAAATCATCTAATAATTTTTGAGCTTCAATTAATTCTTTCACAAAACTATCGACTCTAGCAAGTGCTTCTTGTCCAGCTTCGTTTTCCAGTTTTATGTCATTTATATTCAAGTTACCGTAACTCCCCAAAATATCTGAAATTTTTTCCATAACTTCTTGTAAATTTTCTAATTTTGCCGGAACAAATTCTGGATCACCACCACTTTCAACTTTCTGTACAATAGAATCTGTCTGTTGTTTAAAAAATCCCGCGAAATTTAATAAAGATCCTGAAAGCAAAGAGGTTTCTTGTAAGGAGAACACAGGAGATGCGACTAATACATTGGTTTTAGAAAATTTCGCGGGATTTTTGTATATATTGGAAGCTTCAACAGCTCCAGACAAAGCCAATCCGGCAAAAAACGACAGTGCTTTTTTATTCAACAGTGCTTTTTTATTCATTTGAAATGTTTTTTAAATAAAATCAATAAATCTATAAACAAAAAAT
>CAZYIR010000118.1:0-1655 GCA_964647165.1 uncultured Candidatus Peribacteria bacterium | reverse complement strand
AATCTTCGCGAAAAAAAATATTGCGAGTTTCGTG
The DNA here is from genome assembly GCA_964647165.1 of uncultured Candidatus Peribacteria bacterium. Lineage (GTDB taxonomy): Bacteria > Patescibacteriota > Gracilibacteria > UBA4473 > UBA4473 > JALVIB01. The sequence continues at coordinate 1,621 of CAZYIR010000118.1, read as the reverse complement.
GAAAAACGGAGTTTAATCAAGGATTAATGAAAATCGCCGATCAAAATAACGAAGATTTAATCAATGAATTTCGAAAATCTCTGGATATTTTTCAAAAAAATTCTGAGCAGAAATCTTTAGAAACAGAATTTAAAAAACTAAAAAACAATATCAAAAAAGTTTGTAATAAACAAAAAACATCGGTGAGCTGCGGTTTGTAAAAATTTCGCGGAAAATTTATTTTGTTTTTTGAATATGAAGACGCAGAATTAAATAAAAATTTGACTTTAGCTTTTATTTCACTACACTTCGCGAGAAATTTGGGGATAGTTTTCCTCAATTTGACAAAGAATTCGGGAAAGAGACTGCTTAAGAAGCAGTGATTTCGGGTGCATTTGTCCATTTTTTAACCCTTTAAAATATGGCCAAGAAAACCTTAAACTTTCCAGCAAAATTAAAACCTACTATGGAGAAAGCTGGAAGATATTTTTTTAGTGAAGTGGGAAAATCTTTTCCTTTTCCAGACCTAACCGAAGTCCAAACAAAATCATATAAGTGGTTTTTAGACAAAGGTTTGAAAGAATTAATTGATGAAATTAACCCAATTGTTGATGCGACTGGTAAAAAATTAAAATTGGAAATTTTGTCATACGAAGTGGAAGACCCTAAGAATGATATTGAAACTTGTGTTCGTAAAGGATTGTCATATGAATCAATTATCAGAGCGCATGTGGCTTTAACAAATTTGGAAACGGGAGAAATTAAAGAACAAGATGTTTATTTTGGACAAATTCCGGTAATTACTGACGGAGGAACTTTTATTGTTAACGGAATTGAAAGAATTATTGTTTCACAAATAGTTCGTAGTCCAGGAATTTTCTTTCTTCCCAATAAAAATATCGCGGGACAGGTTTATCAAGCTAAAATGATTCCTAAACGAGGGGCTTGGTTGGAATTGGAAACCGATAAAAAAGGATTGATTTGGGTTAAAGTTGATCGAAAACGAAAAATTCCGGTTACCATGTTTTTACGAGCTTTTGGTTATGAAACAGATGAAAAGATTTTAAATTTGTTTAAAGATGTTACCAAAGGACTTGAGGAAAATCCAATTGTAAAAACATTAACTAAAGATGAATCAACAACTGATAAAGAAGCTTGGCAAGGTGTTTATCGGCGAATTCGCCCGGGAGATTTAGCAACACCAGAAAACGCGAAATCTTTCTTGGAAGACACTTTTTTTAATTTTCGAAAATATGATTTAGGGCCTATTGCCCGATATAAAATAAACAAAAGATTTGGTTTGAATGCAAAAAATGATCCGGAAGGGCGAGTTTTTCAAATTCGAGATTTTGTGGAAATGGTGAAAGAATTAATTCGTAATAATGCCGGTCAAGGAAATGGAGCAGATGATATTGACCACTTGGCTAATCGTCGAATTCGAGCGGTAGGGGAACTTATTCAAAATAAATTTCGCGTAGGTTTGCTAAGAACAGAGCGAATTGTTAGAGACAGAATGTCAATTGTTGATTTGGAAACAGTAACTCCGACCCAAATAGTTAATTGTCGACCAATTACGGCAGCTATGCATGAATTTTTCGCGAGCTCACAACTGTCACAGTTTATGGATCAAACAAATCCTTTG
>CAZYIR010000117.1:0-3240 GCA_964647165.1 uncultured Candidatus Peribacteria bacterium | reverse complement strand
AGTTTTCAAAAGAGGAATTACTTGCCCTTCCCCAAATTATTGAGTCTGGGATATCCGAATTTTTTACCAAAATAAAACCTAATGATTAAAAAATTTCGCGAAACAGTCGGAACTTGGGTTTTTTCTATGGAAACAACCCCCGCGCTACCAATCGGGAAAATTGTTGATATGGTAATTGATCCTTTTACTGGTAAATGTGTTGCTTTATGGATTAAAAGCATTGATGGACTGCGGTTAATTGATTTTCGCGATATAAAAAGATGGACTGAAAGTATTTATATTCCCAGTATTCGCGATGTTTTAAAACCAGAAGATTTTCCGCGAATTTCTGATGTTTTAGACCGAGAAGTTCCTATTATCGGAGCAGATGTTTTTGTTCAAGAAGGAAAAATTTCGCGGAAAATAGGAAAAGTTGAAGATTTTAGCTTCCAAGCAAATTTTTTGCTTTTACTCTCATTAAAAGTGAATACCGGCTGGTGGATTTTTGGTAAAAAAATAGAAATTCCGCGGAACAGAATTCTGGAAATTAGCTCAAAAGGAATTCGAGTCATTGATAACTTAATAAAAATTGATAAAAAAATAACTTCTTCTTCCGCTGTTCCCAGTTTGGACTAAAAATTTGACTTTTAAATTAGTTTTCATAGAATTCGGTCACTCTTTTGTGGGTAGGTAGCGAAGCGGTCAAACGCAGCAGACTGTAAATCTGCCGGCTCAGCCTTCGGGGGTTCGAATCCCTCCCTGCCCACCATTTTTTGAGTTTCCAAATTTGTTTTTAAGTCGAAACAATAGTTTTTTAATATCGTCCGCAAAATTTTCGCGGACTTTTTTGTATTTCAAAAACATAAAAATAAAACTCAATTTTTTACAAAAATTCATTCTCTTGCTTATGGTCCAAAATAAAATTGACAAAGAAGAAAGAAATCATAGAATCCTCGCGAATTTTTTGGATAATCAAATGACTGAAACATTGACACTTGCGGCAAAAAAAAGAGTTCCCACTCGCGAAGAAAATCGAAAACTGAAAGAAAACAGACGCGTTTTGGGAGTTGTTTACGGACAAGGTCGAGAACCGATTCCTGTTTCCGTAGATGCTTCCGACGTCTTACGCGCCTATCGTAAAGTTGGAACTTCGACTTTATTTGACTTAGACATTGAGGGAGAAAAAGTGAGAGTGTTGATGAAAGAAGTTAATTTACACCCGGTCCGCTACGAGATTAATCATGTTGATTTTTTCGCGGCCAATCTAAAGAAAAAAGCAATTGTCCATGTTGATCTAGATTTTGTTGGAGAAAGTCCAGCTGTTAAATTGGGAGGAATGTTGGTAACCGTTCATAAATCACTAAATATTAAATGTTTACCAGAAAATTCTCCGCGAACTATTGAGGTCAGTTTAGACAACCTAAAAGTTCCTGGGGACACAGTCACAATTGCTGACTTGGGGCTTGATTCTAAAAAATATGAAGTTATCGGTTTACCGGAAAGTGAAATTATCTGTTTGGTAAAAGCAAAACGAGGTTCAGCCAAAGCCGAAACCACTGAGGAAGAATCAACAGAATCAACAGAATCAACTGAAGAAACCAAATCCGAATAGGCTCGGTAGCTCAGTAGGTGAGAGCGCAGGATTCATAACCCTGAGGTCGGCAGTTCAAATCTGCCTCGAGCCACCATTTGGTTTCAGTTTTTCTTGCAATTTATTAAAAGTAAAATTGTTTATTCCGGCCGGTTTTTCACCAATCGTTGTTAGTATTTTGACAGCTAAAGAGGAAATTCCCGCGAATTTTTCCAATTTAACATATTCAATTTTCTGAAAATCAATTTGATGTCTTTGACAGACACGGATGTCCTCGTTCATATCAGAAATTCCGCGAAATTTTCGAACAACTTTTTGTGCGTGTTGCCATAGTTCTTGCAGTTCTTGATTATTCCGAGCATGAAATATCTCTACCGTCGGTAAATAACTTTTAATTATTTCCTTTCTTTCTTCTGTTGAAAACTTTTTTTGTGGTTTAAACTTATTTTCCACCAATACAATCAAAATTTCGCGTTGATATTTTTCTTTAGCCAATTTATAAGCTTCCAAGTGAGCGCAAGTAAAAGGATCAAATGTCCCCGGAAAAATTATAGGAGAACTCTTTCTTTCTAGATTCATGGTTTTAAATTTTTAATCTTGAATTAGCATCAATATATCGAATTTTCGCGATTTCTGGATTTTTTTCGTACAACCAAAAAGCAGCCGAACCAATCATCGCCGCGTTGTCCGTGCAATACTCAAATTTCGCGGGAACTCGCAATTCGCGACCTTGCGATTCTAGAAATTTCGCGAGATTTTCTCGCAAAAACTTATTCGCACTAACTCCACCGACAAAATGAACCGCTTTGACTTCAGGATATTCAGCGATAGCGCGTCTGATTTTTTTGATAAAAATCTCAGTTACGGTTTGCTCAAAACTCGCGCAAATGTCCGCGATAAATTTTTCAGAGAAGTTAAATTTATTATCAACACTCTCAAATTTCTCCTTGTTAGGTAGAGAACTTAAGCGAAGTTTTTCCTTTTCAATTTCGCGATAAACCGCTGATTTAACACCGGAAAACGAAAAATCTAATGAAGTTTTACCCAGCATCGGTTGCGGAAATTTATACTTTTCGCGATCTCCGTTTTCCGCGAATTTTCCAACAATCGGTCCTCCCGGATACCCCAATCCGAGCATTTTCGCGACTTTATCAAAAGCTTCTCCAGCAGCATCATCTAGGGTTCCACCAAGACGAACAACTTCCGTCATATTTTTTTGTAGAAAAAATTCAGTGTGTCCACCGGAAACGGTTAGTACTAGGACCGGGAAGTTTTCAGAAAATTTCGCGGAATTTTGGTCTAAATAAATCGAAGAAATATGTCCAAAAATATGATGGACAGGGATTAGCGGTTTTTTCCACAATAAAGAAAGAAAACTCGCAGCCGTTGTTCCGGTTAAAAGAGAAGTTTGCAAGCCCGGACCATTGGTTACGGCAAGCGCGTCAATTTCGTCGATTGAAATTTCCGCGAAATTTAAACATTCTTCCAGTGCTCCGCGCCAGTTTTCTGAATGCAGGCGCGCGGCAATTTCCGGCACAACTCCTCCATATTCATTATGTTCCAACTGTGAAACACGCACGGCCGCCAACACTTTTGTTCCATTTTCAACAATGGCGACCGCCGTATCATCACACGATGTTTCAAAAGCCAGAATTTTCATCTTTTTAAGT
>CAZYIR010000116.1:0-3398 GCA_964647165.1 uncultured Candidatus Peribacteria bacterium | reverse complement strand
GAGCGCGGGGAAAATCTCTGAAGAAGTTCTGTTATTTTTCGCTAGTCGTGGAATCAACGAAGAATCTGCGAAAGGAATTATCGTCAACGGATTTCTGAGCGAAGTCGTCAAAACTCTTCCGTTAGAATTCGCCTCCGAGCTCAATCAGATTATTGAAATGGAAATGGAAGGAAGTATTGGCTGATTTTAGAAAATTTCGCGGAGGATTTTATTTTTTACTTAAGATGTGCTAAATTGGAGTTAAATAAATGCTAAAAAATGAGAAAATTATTAAAATTCGTTTCCAAAAAAATAGAAGATTTGAAAAAACAAAAAGAAGAATATGAAAAACAATTAGACAGAGAAGTCGTTATACCGCCGTTGCCAAATAATATTTCTCGCGAAAAATCTTCTTCACAAGAAAAAATAGAAATATCTATATCGGCTCAAACAATTGTGAAAATTTTATTAATTATCGTCCTGTTTATAGCCGGAATAAAAATAATTTCACAACTCCAAACATTACTTATAATGACTGCTATTTCAGGACTTTTGGCTTTGGGGTTGACACCTATCTTAAATAAATTGGAAAAACGAAGAATTCCGCGTCCTATCGCTATTACAATTATTTATTTAATTTTTTTGGGGGCTATTTCAGTTTTGTTTATTCAAATAGTTCCGATTATTGCTAAACAACTTTTGGAAATTGCTCATGATCTTCGAAATTTTGTTTTGAGTGATAATGTAAATATTCCTTTCATTAAAAATATAAATTTTGATTTAGATATAGAGGGGATTAAAGATCTTTTGGCGCAAAATTTAACAAATATTTCGCGAAATCTACAGAATGTTGCCGGATCGACTTTGGGAATTATTTCAAATGTTTTTCAGGGATTATTCAATTTTATTTTTACGCTAACTTTACTCTTTTTTATGCTTTTGGAAAGAGAGGTTTTGGGGGCGGCGATTTTAAAGTTTTTTCCGCGAAAAAATCAAGAATATGTTTTGCATAAAACTCTTTCTGTCCAGAAAAAAATGGCTGAATGGTTTCGAGGACAATTTATTTTGATGATTTCAGTAGGATTATTTGTGTATATTGGAATGTTAATTTTGGGGTGGACGGTAGGAATGGAATATGCAGCTACAATTGGAATTCTCGCGGCGTTTGCTGAGCTTTTGCCGTATGTAGGACCATTTGCTACTTATATTTTAGTTGGTTTAATCAGTATTAATATTTCTTGGTTAGCTTTCTTTTTGGGAATGGGTTTTGTGTTTGTGGTTCAAATGTTAGAAGGAAATATTCTGGTTCCATTAGTTATGAAAAAAGCGGTGGGTCTCCCTTCCATTATAACCTTATTAGCTTTAGCGGCTGGTGGGATTTTGGGATATTCGTCAGGTGGAATTGCTATGTCTATAGTGGGAATGATTTTTTCAATCCCTGTGGCAGCATCAATCGCTATTTTTATTGAAGAAGATAGTCCTAAAAAATAAAATTTCGCGAAATTTTTAAATTAAGTTAAAATCCTCACACTAGTTATTAAATTTTTTTAAAAAATGGCAGACAAAGTTTATTGCGGAAACGGAAAAGTAATTAAAACTCAATATGGAGATATGATGAAGTTGTCACTTTCTCCAGAAGACATTGAAAAAATAGTCGAACGCTCAAAAGCCACAAAAGATCGTGGTGGTTGGGTAAACATTGATGTTAAAGAACGACGGGAGCCAAGTCCCAAAGGAATGACTCATTATTTAGAAATTGATATGTGGGAGCCTAATTCTGACGGAGAAAGTTCCGCGAAAAATACAAAAAGCGTACCAAATGAAGACGAAATTCAGTTAGATGAAGAAATTACAGCTGAAGATTTGCCGTTTTAATATTTTTTTACAAAATTTTGCGGAAATATTTTGCCTTTTAGAAACAGAAGGTTACAATTAAGTCTCACTTATATACAAACAAAAGTGAAGTATTTATTAACCAATAAAAAAATGGAAGAACTTAATTATTTACAAATTGGACAACCGGCTCCAAATTTTGAAAACATTAGTGCTTATTTACCGGAATCTGATGATGTTGAAGGAAAAATTTCTTTAGCAGATTATAAAGGGAAATGGGTGTTATTGTTTTTTTATCCACTGGATTTTACATTTGTTTGTCCGACAGAATTGATTAAATTATCTAAAATGCAAGAAGAATTCGCGGAGAATAATTGTCAGATTTTATCAGTTTCCGTAGATTCTCCTTTTGTGCATCAGGCTTGGTTGAAAGCAGACAAAAGATTGGCCGATATTAAATTCCCAATGTTGTCCGATATGGATAAGATGTTGGGAATAGATTACAACACTATTCATGATGATGGAATGCATTTTCGCGGAGCTTTTATTATTGATCCGGACGGAGTTTTGCAATCAATGACAGTCAATAATTTAGCGGTTGGGCGAAGCCCGGAAGAACTTTTACGAACATTAAAAGCTTTCCAAACAGGTGAATTGTGTCCTGTAGATTGGCATGAAGGAGAAAAAACTTTGGGAAAAGCATAGGTTTTTGGGAAATTTCGCGAAATTTTTAGATAATCGAATTTCTTATAATCAAATAATCAAACAAATTTTAAATCCCGTGAAAATTTCGCGGGATTTTTTAATTAATGTTATAATTCGCGAGATTTAACTTTTATTTAAAATGGCGGACAAATTTATGACAGAGCGACTTGAAAAAATAAAAGCTTGGGAAGAACTCGGGTTTGAAGCTTACGCGAAAAAATTTGATCGAACTCATACTTCCAAGGCGGCTCGTGAATTTTGTGAGAAAAATAAAGATAAGCTTCGTGATGCAAAGACAATTATGGAAGGACCAGAAAGTGTTGCGAAAATGTGCGGGCGAATTGTTAATTTTCGAACAATGGGAAAATTAGCATTTTTGCGAATTACCGATATCGATGGTAATTTTCAGATTTGTTTAACCAAAAATGTTTTAGGAGATTTGTTTAAAAAAGCCGAGAAAATTTTTGATCTTGGAGATTTCGTGGGATTTGAGGGAGAATTTTTTATCACCAATCATGGGGAACCAACTTTGCTTGTAAAATCATATACTCCACTGGCTAAATCCTTGCGACCGATGCCAGAAAAATGGGCCGGACTTTCTAATAAAGAAGCATGTTATAGGGAGAGAAACATTGATTTAATGAGTAATCGCGAAACATTGGATCGTTTTATTTTGCGTTCAAAAATGATCCGCGAAATTAGAGAATTTTTTTACGAAAAAAACTTTCTAGAAGTAGAAACCCCAATTCTTCAAGCGCAAGCCGGTGGAGCGATGGCTAAAGTTTTTGAAACTCATCACAACGCGTTGGATCACGATTTTGTTTTGCGAATTGCTTTGGAATTAGATTTAAAACGAGCCGTGGGGGGAGGAATGGAGCGAA
>CAZYIR010000115.1:0-1714 GCA_964647165.1 uncultured Candidatus Peribacteria bacterium | reverse complement strand
GAGCGCGGGGAAAATCTCTGAAGAAGTTCTGTTATTTTTCGCTAGTCGTGGAATCAACGAAGAATCTGCGAAAGGAATTATCGTCAACGGATTTCTGAGCGAAGTCGTCAAAACTCTTCCGTTAGAATTCGCCTCCGAGCTTAATCAGATTATTGAAATGGAAATGGAAGGAAGTATTGGCTGATTTTAGAAAATTTCGCGAGAAAATTTTATTATTCCGAAAGTTCTTCTAATTTTTTTCTCATATCAGAAGTTAGTTTGCGGGGCATTTTGTATCTTATTTGAACAATGTGGTCACCTTGTTGATTACCTCTTTTTACTCCCTTCTTTTTTATTTTAAATTTTTCTCCATCACGAGTTAATTCTGGTATTTTTAATTCAACTTTTCCCCAAAAAGTTTCCACAATAAACTTACCGCCCAATAGAGCTTTGAATAACGGGATATTTAAAACAGATTCTAAATCCAATCCGTGACGAGAAAATTTCGCGGAATCTTCCACCAGAATATGAACAAACAAATCACCACTTTCTCCTCCGCGAATTCCAGCTTCTCCTTGTCCGCGAACACGTAAAGTTTCACCATTTCGTACTCCGGCCGGGATTTCTACGGCAATGGTTGAAGATTCTCGAACCCGTCCTTCACCGGAACAAGCGGAACATTTTTCCGCGAAATTTTTTCCGCTTCCTTGACACTCAGGACAAGTTTTTTGTTGTTGAATAATTCCAAAAGGAGTCCGCATTTGTTGAGAAACTCGTCCTGATCCGTGACAACTTTGACATGTTTTTTCGCCTTTTCCGCCAACTCCATCACATTTGGAACACTTTCGATAATGATTTGATTTAAATTTTCGCGTAGTTCCTTTTAAAGATTCTTCAAAACTAATTTTAACTTCTACTTCCAAATCAGATCCTCGTTTTTGAGGAGAACGACTGGCTCTGGCTCCACCAAAAAATGATGAAAAGATATCTTCAAAGCCGTCAAAATTAACATTTCCGCCCTGAAATCCGCCACTAAATCCATCAAACCCGCTAAAATTTGGACCAGCTGATCCGAATTGGTCGTACTGAGCGCGTTTTTTGTCATCGGATAAAACCTCGTAAGCTTCATTTATTTCCTTAAATTTCTCAGCATCACCACCTTTATCAGGATGATGTTTTTTCGCGAGATTTCGATATGCTTTTTTAATTTCAGCCTTATTGGCTGTTTTTTCCACCCCCAAAACTTTATAATAATCTTTACTCATCAGCGCGAATTTTACCTATTTTTTAGCAGTTTGTCTAGTTGATTGCTAATTTTTTTTCTTTTGTTTGTCTCTTATCTTGAAATTACCGCGAAATTTATTACACTCTCGTCAATGGAACACGAAAAAATACTTATTCTCGATTTTGGTGGACAATACGCACATTTAATTGCTAGTCGAATTCGACGACTGGGAGTTTTAGCAGAAATTGTGATGCCTGATGATACAGAAATTTTAGCAAAATCTCGCGAAAAAATGGTTAAGGGACTTATCTTATCCGGTGGACCTCAATCTGTTTTCGAAAAAGATTCTCCGGATACCGATTCCAGAATTTTTGAGCTGGGAAAACCGATTTTGGGAATTTGTTACGGACATCAGTATTTGGCGCACAAATTGGGTGGGAAAGTTGCGCCAGGGACGACTGGAGAATTTGGCGCTTCCAAGATGAAAATTCGCGGAAATTCACCACTTTT
>CAZYIR010000114.1:0-2183 GCA_964647165.1 uncultured Candidatus Peribacteria bacterium | reverse complement strand
ATTTAAAATTTTCTTTTTTTCTTATTTTTGAATAACTTTTGTTAAAAAAACTTTTAATTGGATTAGAAAAAGCTTGTTTATCTATTTTAATAGAATTGTCATGACACATAATTAACAAACCACTTTCTTTTTCTAAAATATTCATCAAAGAACTTATAACAATGGTAGTACATATTGTCAATGATTTCGCGAAATTTTACCGATGAAACTGCCGATCTAGATCTTGAAAACTCCAAAAAATATGATTAGGGCGACCGTGTGGACAGAGATTTCGCCATTGTGTGGTTTGGAAATCGTCGAGTAGTTTTTGCATTTCCGCGGGTTCCATTTTGTCGCCAAACATAATTGCGCCACGACAACTCTTGTATTCCAATATTTTTCGCAAGAAGCTGTCAATCGGTGTTTCGCCAACTTCGTGATTTTGGAAATAACTTGAAAATCCCGCGAAAATTTGGTCTAAATCTTCTTGCGCCAGAATTTTTGGTACCGCCCGAACTTCTTTATTTTCACTAAATTCAAAACCGAGTTTTTGTAATTCTTCTTTATTCTCCCATACTTTTTCCCAATCTTCATCTTCAATTTTTAGCGAGTAGGGAATTAATAGTTTTTGAATTTCTTTGACTAATTTTTCGCGGGAATTCCAGAATTCTTCAAATCTTTGTCGTTCGTGTAGAGCGTGCTGGTCAAAAATCCAAATTCCGTTTTCCGCCTCCGCCATAATGTATTTTCGCGCAATTTGTCCGATAAGCTTGAGTTCGCCGGTTGGCATTTTTTCTGCTTCATTTGCTCCCGTGGGGAGAGGAAATTCGCTTGTGTTTTTTAAATCTCGCGAAATATGCTGAGCAGAAAATGTCTTTAAGCACGAATCTGATGTATTTGAATATGTGTTAACTCCGAACTTGGACATTCCAAGTTCCGTGAAATTTGAATATTTTTTCACAGACAGGTCGCGATCTGTTCCTACAAATTTATTTTTAACTTCAAGTTTGAAAAAAGAATCCGCGATTTTTTCCAAAGCGGAAATTCCGGCTTGTTTAACCGCGCGAAAAACATCGCCCGCTTCCGCGAATTTTACTTCTAGTTTTCGCGGATGAACATTTACATCAACTAGAATCGGGTCCATTTCAATAAAAATCGCGAACTTCGGGTGCAAGTGATGTTCAATTCCAGCCGACTGTACATACGCTTCGCGAATAGCGTAAGCCAATTTGTAATCCTCAATTCGGCGTCCGTTCACAAAAATAAACTGAGTTTTTTTATTAGAAACGCATTTTCCCGGTTTAATCAGAAACCCGGAAATAGAAATTTCGCGGGATTTGAAAAACAATTCTGCCAAATCGTCCGCATTTTCTTTCAAAATTGTTGCCACGCGCGATTTTTGGTCAGTTTTTGGTAAATCTAAACTCAATTTGTCATCTTTGAAAAACTTAAAACTAACCATCGGATTCGCCAAGGCAAAGGCCTGAATTTCCCGCGAAATTTCGCGGATTTCAGTGGCGTTTGTTTTCAAATGAGCCAGTCGGGCGGGTGTCGGATAAAACAAGTTCTTAATTTCAACAGTTGTTCCGGTGTTGGCGGGAGCAGGGGATTCGGTGATATTTTTCCCCGCGAAAATTTCAATTTTCGTTCCGTTTTCATCTTCTGCGCGTTTCGTAATCAAAGTAAAATCAGAAACCGCCGAAATCGCGGCTAGAGCTTCTCCGCGAAATCCAAAAGATTGTACCGTAAATAAGTCGTCTATTTTTGTGATTTTGGAAGTGGCGTGTCGTAAATGACATTTTTTGGCGTCTTCAGGAGACATTCCGCTACCATCATCAACAATTTTTATCAACTTTTTCCCGCCGTCTTCAATCCAAATTTCAATATTTTTCGCGCCCGCATCAAGCGAATTTTCAACACACTCTTTTATCACACTGGCCGGTCGTTCAACTACTTCACCGGCGGCGATTTGGTTGGCAATTTCGGGGGAGAGGATTTTGATAGACATCTTTTTTAGTGTAGATTTTCTTGCATTAAATGCAAAATTTCGCGGAAATTTATTTTTATTTTCGCGCTAAAATAAACAGTAAGGGAGATTGCGTCGTCGCTGCGCTCCTCGCAATGACGGAGTGTGTTGTTATTGCCAATCAATTTCCTATTCCTGAGTGGGAGATAAAAAGCAAGATAAAATTGAATCGAAGGAT
>CAZYIR010000113.1:0-2114 GCA_964647165.1 uncultured Candidatus Peribacteria bacterium | reverse complement strand
TAGAAATCACAATTTTTAGGAGTTCTTGGGAAAGGAATTACATCGCGAATATTTTGCATACCTGAAATATACATCACTAAACGCTCAAATCCCAGTCCAAAACCGGCGTGATCCACTCCACCAAATCGTCGTAAATCACGATACCATTGATAATCATCTTTATTTAACCCCATATCAGTTATTCGTTTATCTAAGACTTCTAAATTATTTTCGCGTTGACTTCCGCCAATAATTTCTCCCACTTTTGGGACGAGTAAATCCATTGCCGCCACTGTTTTACCATCATCATTTAGTTTCATATAAAAAGCTTTAATGTCTTTGGGATAATTAATAAGAAAAACCGGTTTTCCGATTTTTTCACAAATATATTGTTCATGTTCTGATTGTAAATCAAGGCCCCACTTAACGGGAAACTGAAATTTTTTCGCGGAATTTTCTAAAATTTTAATTCCTTCACTATAGTCTAGTCGTTCAAAATCAGAATTTACAATATTTTCCAGTCTTTCCAATAAACCATTATCAATAAATTTATTAAAGAAATTCATTTCTTCGGGAAGTTTATCTAAAGCTTCTTTGATTAAAAATTTCATCATTTCTTCTGCTAAATCCATATTGTCGTTTAAATCAGCAAAAGCAATTTCCGGTTCAATCATCCAAAATTCGGCGGCGTGTCGGGAGGTATTTGAATTTTCCGCGCGAAAGGTTGGACCAAAAGTATAAATATCACGAAAAGCCATAGCGTAAGCTTCTCCATTTAATTGACCGGAAACCGTTAAACCGGTTAGTTTTCCAAAGAAATCCCGCGAAAAATCCACTTCTCCGCTTTTTGTTTTTGGGATATTTTCCAAAGGTAAAGTTGTTACTTGAAACATTTCTCCTGCTCCTTCACAATCACTAGATGAAATAATTGGGGTTTGAACATAAATAAAATTCTTTTTTTGAAAAAACTCGTGAACAGCATTGGCTAAAACAGATCGCAATCTGAAAACCGCAGAAAAAGTATTTGTTCGCGGACGCAAATGAGCAATAGTTCGTAAAAATTCAAATGAATGTCGTTTTTTTTGTAGAGGAAAATCACTGTCACAAAGTTGAATAATTTGAACTGAATCAGCCAAAATTTCATATTTTTGTCCGCCTCCTTGCGATTCGACAAATTTTCCACGTACTTCTAAAGCTGATCCTAAAGTTGTTTTGGTTATTTCCGCGAAATTTTCCAAATTGTCTTTAAAAACAATTTGAATTCCCGTAAAAAATGTACCGTCATTTAATTGAATAAACCCAAGTTTATTAGAAGAACGAACAGTCCTGACCCACCCTTGTAATAAAACTTCTTGATTTAAAAATTTCGCGGGAACACGATTAAGCGAACGAATTGATGTTTTCATTATTTCAAAGTAATAATTTTCGCTGGAATTATAAAGGATAAATGTTAAAAGTTAAAAAATTTCGCGGAAATAAAAAAACCGCCCTTCCTCAGTAGCGGTTTTTATATGGTGTTCCTCTTATATATTTTACGCGGAACCAATCTTACTAACTAATATTTGGCTCGAAAAGTTGAAAAAGCTTTTTGAGCTAAACTCACTGCTTTATCAATATCTTTTAAGTCTGAAGTAACTTGTATTAAGAATAAATCACCATTTTCACCTTCCGCGAAAAATCTAGCAACAAAATGTTCTTCTCCTTCTGCTGTTCCAATAAACCCTTCAATGAATTTTTTATTAGCTAAATCAGTTTTTCCTAAGACAACATCAGTTCTTTGATATTGCTGAATTGTTTTACTGGAACGATATAATTCTTGTTCGTTGTCCAAGGTTAATGAAGCTGTTCTTGCACATACTGAAAAATTTTCTTGGCATTTTTTCGCGATTTTTTCAACATAAATCAAGACACTACTATCATTTGGTTGAATTGCTAATTTATTATCGAAATTTAGTAGATTGGCATATTCAGGAATTTCTAAAGAAAATAATTCATTGCTGAAACTTCTGTAATAAAATTCTTCTTGAGATTTTACGCGAGGAATAGCCAAACGAGATGATTTTAAACTGCGTCCTCTACTTACCCCAAAAACTCGATCAGTAGAAGTTCTTAATGGTAAATTAAAATTACTTTTA
>CAZYIR010000112.1:0-10800 GCA_964647165.1 uncultured Candidatus Peribacteria bacterium | reverse complement strand
CTTTTATAAAGGGAAGATGATTTTTTATAATTTGGAAACAAAATTTTCGCGAATTTTCCTTTTTTAATAAGGTAATCAACCACTTTTTTATAATCTCCATCTCCAGAAACTAATACAATTTTTTCAAAACTTTCTTCTATCAAAGATTTCATCATTTCAAAAATAATATCGGCATCAACATTCCCTTTTTTCTTACTTAAGAAGTGTTCATTGTGTTTTTTAAATTGCACTAAAAATACTGCTTTTTGTAAATTAATATATAAATCTTGTTCTGTTTCAGTTAAATAACCTAAAAAATAATAGGCATCTTTTATTTTATATTTATCTCGCAAATAGACTCGGAATCTCGTGAAATCTAGCTTCCAATCCAAACCAAGATGTAAATTTTGTCCGTCTATAAATGCAATATTTGTTAAATCTTTTCTTTCCATCTGTATCAGTATAATGAATTTTTAAATTCCCGCGAAAAAATTCCAGATTGCCAGTTTTTTATCCCTGCCTAAAATTAAACGGCAATGAAAAAAGAACGAAAAATAATTCTAATTGGGACACCAAATGTGGGAAAAACTACCTGTTTTAATCAATTAACAGGGAATATCGCGCCTGTTTCAAATTTTTCTGGAACAACCGTTGATTATCACGAAGGAATGGTGAAAAATTTCGCGGGGATTTCCTGCCAAATTATCGATACACCGGGAATTTACGGACGGGCTAGTTGCAGCAAAGACCAAAAATTAACTTGGGAAATTATTGAGGAAAATAAAAATAATTCCGATACAACTTTTGTGCAGATTCTCGATCCGCAAGAAATTGAGAAATCATTAATCCTTACTCTAACTCTTTGTCAGCACGGGATTTGCCCGCGATTGGTAATTAATAACCGGAAGTTCCGCGAAAAAATTAATCCGCAGGTTTTGGCGAATATTAAAGAAAAAATAAAACTCCCAATTCTTTTGGCTGATATAGAAGATGAAAATTTCGCGGAAAATTTCTGGGAATTTATAAAGAAAAATAAAGAGAAAAAATTAAATACAAATTTACCAAAAACACAGAAACGAAAATTTATTCGCGAGGAAATTCTGGTAAATTTCGCGAAAACCCCCTGCCAAAAACGCACCGACCGACTTGATAAAATTTTACTTCATCGTTTCTGGGGAATTCCGATTTTTTTCGCGATAATGTATCTAGTTTTTCAGTTAACTTTTACAGTGGGAAGTTTTCCGATGGGTTGGATTGATGCGGGAATTTCCAGTTTACAGAATTATTTGTCCGCGAGTCTGCCAAATACTTTGTTGACGGATTTATTGGTTAACGGAATTATCGCGGGAACCGGCGGAATCCTGATTTTTCTACCGAATATTTTGATTTTGTTTTTTCTTTTATCATTCCTTCAACAAAGCGGATATTTGTCGCGAGTCGCCTTTTTACTTGATTTGGTTTTTCAGAAATTTGGCGTTACCGGAAAAGCATCTGTACCTTTACTTATGGGATTTGGGTGTAATGTGCCGGCAATTATGGCGACCCGAACTTTGCAAACTCGTAAAGAACGAATTATTACTTCGCTGATGAGTGTTTTTATGAGTTGTAGCGCTCGTTTACCAGTTTTAACAATTCTAATCGCCTCCTTTGTTCCCGAAGATTTTAAATCGCTAACGCTTTTTGGAGCTTATCTTTTCGGAATTTTTGTGGCTTTTCTGACGGGCTTGATTTTTAATAAATCTCTAAAATCCGCGAAAAATGGCTGGATTCTCGCCATGCCAAATTACAGTTGGCCAAAACTCAAGAGACTGTGGCGTTTTGTAAGTTTAAAAGCATATTATTTTTTGGTTAAAGTGGGAAAAATTCTCCTTCCTTTAAGTGTTGTTTTTTGGCTTATATTTGCTTTTCCTCAAGTAGAAGTTCGCGAAAACGGAATTCAAGAATCATACGGAGCAATTATTGGGCGAACAATTCAACCAGTTTTCGCGCCACTCGGATTTGATTGGAAAATTTCGACTTCCCTACTCGCCGGAATTTCCGCGAAAGAAATTATGATTGTGAATT
Organism: uncultured Candidatus Peribacteria bacterium; assembly: GCA_964647165.1. GTDB lineage: Bacteria > Patescibacteriota > Gracilibacteria > UBA4473 > UBA4473 > JALVIB01. The sequence goes on along the minus strand of CAZYIR010000112.1, from coordinate 8,757 downwards.
TGTCAGAAATTTACAGTTTAAATAATGGCGATGAAACTGGTTTGATTAAAACTCTGCGAAAAAATCTCTCGTTTCCATCAGCTATGGCGTTGCTTGTTTTTACACTTTTGTACACGCCGTGTTTCGCGGTAATTGGCGTTTTGAAAGCGGAATTCGGAACAAAATGGGCCATCATTGGAATCCTTTATCCAACAATTATCGCTTGGATTTTTGCTTTTCTGACTTATCGGCTTTGTTTATTGTTTTAAAAAAAATGAAAAAATCTCTTAATCTGATAAATTCGCGGGAAAAAGTGGTGATTTCTGAAATCACTGGATCTCTGCAAAATATAGCTTATTTAGAAAGTTTAGGAATTTTTTCAGGACAAGAAATTACGATAATTCGCAATAATCCGCGAAATTCTGCACCAACGCTTATCGAAGTTGAAAATTCTCGCTACATTATTGATTACCAATTAGGTAAAAATATCTTTGTTAATAAAAAAAATTGATTTAGAAATAAAATTGTGATAAAATAAACAGATTTAATTCTAAAAAAATGAAAACATTACTTCGTTTTACGCAATTTTCTCCGCGAAAAATTCATCAAAACAAAAGCGCAGAAAATTTCCCGTCCTCTAATGACACAATCCCTCAACCTCAACAAACATCAGCAGAGCTTAAAAGTTTAAAAAAAAGTGTCGAAAAAGAAGATGTTATTAAAAATTTTCGCGAACTGGCTGTCCAACTTAAAGAACTTATAGCATCAGTTCCTAAAACTTCTGATGTTAATCCTTACTATAAATCAAGAAGTACAAATTTAGAAAACGGAACTATTCGCGAAAGTAATAATGATCAACCCAATGCAATTTACAATCAATTCGATAATTCTCAGTATATTTACCATAAGAAAGAATATCTTATTAACCTTTTCAACACAGAATATCGTATATCTGCCACTGATTATACTAAACAAGATGGAACAAATGGCTTAGTTATTCTTTTGGTTAAAGACCCTTTTGGGCTGGGAAATAGTGAAATAACTTCCATTAAATTAGAAAACAATGAGTTTTATGTGAATGGAGAAAAAACAAACTATCCTGAAATACAAGAATATTTCCCAATAATTGAAGAAATGATAGGTAAATTAAAACAAGATATAGATATAGCAACAAAAAAAACACAATAAGAGTTACCGAATCTTATCTGAACTAGTATTTTTAATTTTCTCTGGTCGTAAATTCTCTATTTGTAAACGAATTCCTTCTTCCAGAGAAATTTTCGGTTTAAAACCCAAGACCCGCGAAATTTTGGTAATATCGGCATGTTGGGCGCGAATATAATTTTCTTTAACCGGGTTTGGTATATAAATCGGTTCTAAATCTGTTTTTAGATATTTTTTAATAACTTTTATCATATCGTTGAGCGAAGTCCCTTCTCCACGGCCGATATTAAAAACCGTCGATCCCAAAATTTCGCGGGATTCTATAGCCAAAGTAATTCCTTGCACAATATCCGCGACATTTGTGAAATCACGAGTTTGTGTCCCGTCTCCGTAAATAATTGGCGGATTTCCCCGCGAAAAATCCCAAATAAACTGCGAAATTAAATTTGCATATTCCCCTTTTGCTTCCTCATTTGGTCCATAAACCGACATAAATCGAAATCCGATTGTCTCCATTTCCAGATAATTTTGATGATAGGCAGTTGCCGCGTTTTCATAGAAAAGTTTAGAAACCGAATAATGATTTGTCGGAAAAACTGGTTTTTCTTCATTCAGTGGTAGTTCTTGATTTCCATAAATAGAAGAAGTTGAAGCATACAAAAATTTTTTCGCGCCGTATTTTCTCGCGAATTCTATTGTGCGCAGGAAACTTTCCGTAGAATTTAAATATCCTTCAACATAATTATCTCCTGCGAACATTGGTGCGGAGCTAGTTCCTGCGAGATGCAAAACTGCGTCAATTTTTGCGGAATTCGAACAATTCTCCCCCTGACAAGTGGGAGTTGGAGGAGATTGATTCTCAAACATTTCTAAACACTTTTCCAAATCTTTAGCATTACAAGCACTTCCCTGCACAAATTTTACATCAGGGTGGAGATTGTCTGGGTCACCAAGAAAAAGGTTATCCAATGCAACAATATCAAATTTTTCGCGATTTATGTTGCAAAAGTTCGAACCAATAAATCCTGCTCCACCTGTCACCAATATTTTTTTCTTCATTTTTATTATCAATTATTTAATTTTGCGGGATTTTAAACCCCAATCTTCTCTCTCACCTCATCTAACTTAGCCTGCGAGATTTCGCGGGCTTTTTGAGCTCCCTCCTGCATAATATTTTCAACTTCGCCCCAATTTTCCGCGAATTTTTCTCGACGCACTCGCGCTTCCGCGAAATATTCCCAAACTAATTCAAAAAGTTGTTTTTTAGAATCTCCATACCCGATTTTTCCGGTTAAATATTTTTCGCGGAGATTTTCCAAATTTGGATTTTCAAAAAGTTTATGAAACACAAAAACATTACAAGTATCCGGATTAAGCGGTTCACCTAAACTTTTTGATTCGGTTTTAATCGACATAATTTTTTTCCTTAACACTTTTTCTTCCGCGAAAATTGGAATCGTGTTGCCGTAAGATTTTGACATTTTTTGTCCATCTAACCCGGGAATCGTTTGTACATTTTTCTGAATATCTGCTTCTGGTAAAACAAAGGTTTCTCCAAAAGTGTGATTAAATTTCTGCGCAATATCTCGCGCCATTTCTACATGTTGTTTTTGATCCTTACCAACAGGAACTTTTTCCGCGGAATAAAGGAGAATATCGGCCGCCATCAACATTGGGTAAGTAAAAAGTCCAGCATTTGCTTCCAATCCTTTGGCTTTTTTGTCTTTGAAAGAATGCGCGCGCTCCATCATTCCCATCGGCGCTAGGCAAAGTAAATACCAAAATAATTCTGTGTGCGCCGGTACATCAGATTGACGATAAAATAAAGATTTCGCGGGATTTAGTCCCAACGCTAGCCAGTCCAGAATTGCGTTTTTAGAATATTCGCGAAATTTCGCGGGATCTTTGAGCGAAGTTAGTGCATGCTGATCAGCGATAAAAAAGAACATCTCATTTTTTTCATCTTTTTGATAATCAAGCATCGGCTTAATCGCACCAAAATAATTACCAATATGCAATTCTCCACTCGCTTGAATTCCGGTCAGTATTTTTGTCATCATTGAAATTTTACTCAGAAATAAAAAAAAAGAAAATTTCGCGGGATTTTAAAAACACACAATCTCGTTGTCTTTTAATTTAAGAATCTGTTAAAATTTTCGCGAAAAATTTGATTTTTAAAAAAACAATTAATGAAATACACTGACATCCTCCTCAAAACATCAAAAGAAAAACCAGCTGACGAGCCGTCAAAAAACGCCGAATTATTAATTCGCGGAGGTTATATAAATAAAGAAATGGCTGGAGTTTATTCGTATTTGCCGTTGGGGCTGAAAGTTCTACGGAATATTGAAAACATTGTGCGCCGAGAAATGGAAAAAGCAGGTGCGTCTGAAATTTTAATGCCGGCAATGTCTCCAAAAAGTTATTGGGATAACACCGGGCGTTGGGATACAATTGATGTACTTTTTAAAGTGGAATTATCTGGTGGTAAAGAAATTGCGTTAAACCCGACACATGAGGAAGTTGTCACTCCCCTGGTTCAAAAATTCGCGAATTCTCCTAAGGATTTCCCAAAATGTGTTTTTCAAATTCAAAACAAATTCCGAAACGAACCGCGCGCAAAATCCGGACTTTTGCGAGGTCGCGAATTTTTAATGAAAGATGCGTATTCTTTTCATACTTCTCAGGAAGATTTTGAAAAATATTACGCGGTTATGACTGAAGCTTATCATAACATTTATCGCGAGTTAGGAATTGGCGATATTACTAAATTAGTCGCCGCTGACGGCGGAGAATTTTCCGAATTTTCACATGAATTTCAAACAATTTCGCCGATTGGTGAAGACGAAATCTTTTATTTGCCAAGCAAAGATGAGTATTTAAATCGCGAAATTACACCATGTACTGCCCCAAAATGGGAAAACTTAGAGGAAGAAATGTTGCCGATGGAAGATGTTTTGGGCGAGAACATTATTGGCGTTGAAGAGCTCGCGAAATTTTTAGATTTACCGGTTGAAAAAACAACTAAAACGATTTTATTTGAGACGGAAACAGGTGAAGTAATTGCTGGAGTAGTTCGCGGAAATCGAGAAATTGATACACGAAAATTATGCAAAGTCGCGGGATTTAAAAAACTGGAATTAGCAAGTGAAGAAACTGTTTTGCGTGTAACAGGTTGCCCAGTTGGATACGCGGGAGTTTTGAATTTACGGGAGGATATTAAAGTTTTTTGGGACGAATCTTGTAAAAATCGCGTAAATTTTGAAATGGGCGCAAACAAGGAACATTATCACACGATAAATATAAATTTTGGACGAGATTTGGAAAAACCCGCGAAATTTTATGATATTAAAGTTGCGCAAAACGGTGATTTTTCTCCAGAAACCGGTGAAAAATATGAAGTTAAAAAAGCTATTGAAGTTGGAAATATTTTTCCACTGGCTACCAAATTTTCGCGGGCTTTTAACTTCAAAATCGATGGAAAAGAAGTAATTATGGGGTGTTACGGAATTGGAATTTCGCGGATTATGGGAGCGTTGGTGGAAATTTTCGCGGACGATAAAGGAATCGTTTGGCCAGAAAATGTCGCACCAGCAAAAATTTATCTCGCACCAATCGGAAAAGATGATGCCGTTTACGCTAAAGCTGATGAACTATATACAAAATTTCGCGAAAAGAATGTGGAAGTTTTGTATGACAATCGCCGAGAAAAGAAAGTTGGTCCCGGACAAAAATTCGCGGATCACGAACTATTGGGAATCCCCTATCGTGTGGTTATTTCTGACAGATTACTTCCTGACGGAAAAGTGGAAATCGTGGAACGAAAAACTGGAAAAACTGAGATTATTGGTTTTGAAGAATTGGAAAAAAGATTTTTTTAAAATTACTGCACAATAATTTCGCGAATAGGAATGAAAAATTCCCCTATTTTCTCTTTCCCGCGAAAAATTTGAAAAATTAATGGCTCTTTTTCACTGTTAGCTTTTTTAGGTTTTATCACCAAATCAGACAAATAATCCGTAGTTGTAAAAAGTCCGTTATTATTCAGAACTCCCAATGTTTTTTGATTTTTAGTGTCTAATAAAGAAACTCCGCCAGAAAACCTTTTCCAAACAAAATCATCTTCATCATTTGCATCAACAACTAAAATTTCTTTTGCTCTTTGAGCTAATTTCGCGGGAATTTCTTTTTGAAAACTTGATATCTGGATATCGCTTTCTTCGGAAGTTTTTATCGTTAAATTCGACAATTCATTTAAACCTGAATCAAATATTTTAATTTCAAATGGTTTTGTTGTTAATCTGGTATGTGCTGATTTGGCATTAGTCAAAATCGGACGACCAGTCGGCAAAATCTCCGCGAATTTTTCATCAGAATACTTATTTTTTAATAAAATATTACCGGATGTTCCTAAATTTTTTAAAACAAACTCCCCACCTTTACCCGATAAAATTGTTTTATCCAAAATATCTTTACGACCATATCTATCGCGTAAAAATCCTATTTTTAATCCGGAAATTCCTTCTGTTACTTTTCCGCGAATTTCTTGATCACGCCACGAAACATCAGATATTTCCAAATGTGGAACTTTTATTTCTATAGGAATTTCTTTTCGAGCTATATTTCCTGACGCATCTTCAATGTTCAAAACGACAGACATACTTTGAGGAGATTTTTTCGCGGGAAGTTGAATTTTAAGCAATTCTTGAGGAGAATGTTTTTTATCCGCCGAATCTAAAAATATCTTTCCATCAGCAGTTTCCCACCAAACCCGCGAAATTTTCTGATTATCATAACTTGATGAAGCATCAATTTCAATGGGAGCTGTAATAAAAGCTTCTATTTTATTACCTTGAGTAACGATAATTTGAGGATTTTCTGTGTCATCACCTGACTGCGGATCATGTAATAAAAATTTGGAACGAATAAAACTTTTTCCGTTTTTGGTAAAGCCGAGGAACTGTCCATAATGATTACCTGGTTCTAAGTTTTGGAAGTTTTTAATAAAATTTTCGCGAGAAGTAAAACTGTGGAGTTCATAACTTTCCCCACCGTATAAATGTATTTTTGTGTTGTCGTAAAGGGACAACTCTACTTCATCATTACGACCTAATTCAAAACGCATGTTAGAGAAAAAGTGATCTCCTTCTTGTGGCTCGAATTTTTCTATTTTTTCCAAATCTAAAAACCCAATTTTTCCTTTTGTTAGACAAACTTCTGCAAAATCAACCACAGTTTCTTCACCTGCACGCAAAATTATCTCTCTTTCATCAGTTTGTTGTCCTTCGCGTTTTTTCGTTTTAACGCGAAATTTGGATTCCTTATCAATCCCCACCAGAATTGTTTCTTGCGGGAAAAATGGTTTCACAACTGACTGATCTTGACAGTCGTCTCGAGAAAATTTTTCAATTTCTTTTAACTTATTTCCGTATAAAATAGGATTTCCGCGAATTTTCTGTATTTGCGCCGCTCCGGGACGAATTTCATATTTATGTCCCTTAGGACGAAGTAAAAAACCAATTCGTTTCCACTCGTTAGAAAATTTTTCGCGTGACTCCTGATTCGCTTCAAATAAACGATCCGGCCGATCTGAAATAATCCACTCAAAATAAGAAACTTTATCTTTTTGGGAATTATCAATATATGGCGGTAAGAATTCAAAAGCAGCGCCACCAGCTTCCGTTTGTGTTGAAATTTCTATAGCCGGTGCGAAATATTGAGCAAATTCCGCGAAATTTTGATACAAAATTTCATCTGGTACTTGATATAAATGATCTTTTTCTTCTTCAGTTAATTTTTTATTAACTAAACGCTTTAAAAATACCTGTCCATCTATGGAATAAATTATTTCTCGATAACCGTCTTCGTCTAAATCAGAAGTATTTAAAGTGTGAATTCGTCCGTTTACCGGAAAATCGGTAATAACCTCCGCTCGATTTTTTTTCGCGGAAAAATAATAAAGTTTAGCGATTGGTTGTGGCTCAATATTCGCCAAACTATGAGCACTTGAATCAAAATCATCCGGTAAAAAATCAGGAGCGTCTTTAATTGAAGCCAATAAGTTTTTATAAGATGCCAACCTTTTTTCCAATCGCGATTTTTCTTTAATTTGAGGCAAACTTAATTTAACATCTTGAACCGAATCAGCGATTTTTTTAATTTTCGCGAGAATTGGTTTAGTGTCTATTTCTCCCGAAGTGTCCTGATATTCATCATAAATATTCACAACCACTGATTTTTCTTTTTCTTCATTTTTAATTGTTTGGGGAGAAACTTGAGAGAAATTATCAACTTGTGGTACTCCTCCTTTTCCAGACCTACTCATCACTCCAACCACATTATTCATTGTCTGCGCCAATTTCTTTATGGATACATTAAAGGAGTCCAAAGCCGGTTCTAATTTTATTTGCGGTTTTATGTTAAAGGTCGGACTAACCGGTTTAGGTACGCTTGGCAATTGTGCCGACAAAACGAAATCCATCGGCAATAAACTGGTCCTATTGGTTAATTGAACAACACGAGAAGCAACTTTCCATTCTGGAATAGGAATAATTCCCATTGATAACCAGCATAAAATTGTTTTGGTGAACGGTTTAATAACTGAAACAATTGTCGTAACCGGTTTAAGAATGTTTGGAAAATTTGGTGGTGAAATAAGAATTGGCAATTGAGGTAAACTAATTTCCGGTAATTCAATTTTTGGAACAATTTCCGGGACAGGCGGAACAACAACCAAGTCGGGAGTATTAAGTGTTGGGAAATTTTCAATTAAAGTTTCCGCGAAATTTTCATTATTATTTAAATTATTTAAAACAGCATTCAGGTTTGCGTTATAAGACTCCAAAGAATTCTTAATGTTTTCTCCCGCCAACAATAAATCAGCAGTATCCGTAATTTCTTCTAAAGAATCAAATGCTAAATTCGTTGTTTGCCCTAATTCATTAAAAGAAGAATCTACCGCTTTTAGAGATGAGTTCAAAGTATTTTCCACTAATTTCGCGGGGTTAATTTTTAGCGAAATATTCGTTGGTAATTTAGGTAAACTTACCGGTACCGGAGAAAAAGAAATCTCCGGAATAGTTACCGATGCTCCAATTTTCACATCAGATAAATCTATTACAGTATCTGGCATTTGCGGCATAGGCACAACCGGTAATTTAATTGCTGATAACAAAATTTTTAAAAGCCAGGTTAATAAAGTCCCACGATTTACTGAAGTTGCTCCACCTCCTCCGCCAGGCACACATCCAGCGGTGAAATTCTTAAACAACTGCGGAATATCATTCCAAGTTTGCACGATTGCTTTTGTTTTTTTCGCGAAATTTTTCCATTTTTGAACAGCTTGTTTATTTTTATCCATCCAAGTTGACCAATAAATGCTTATTACTTCGTTAATTTTTTCCATTTCTTTAACCGCTTTTTTAATTTTTCGCGGAAGTTCTTTTAGTTTTTTAATTTCTCGTTCATAAGACTTTAACGCTTTAATGTTTTTTTCAAAACCAGATTCAATTTTTTCAATTTTATCAATTTGTTCCTGTATTTTATCTTTAACGAGAGTGGTTAATTGTGAGGGTGTGTTTTGGAGATTAACCAGTTTTTGATTTAATAAATTTT
>CAZYIR010000111.1:0-3957 GCA_964647165.1 uncultured Candidatus Peribacteria bacterium | reverse complement strand
AGAAAAGTATAACTCAAAAAGCATTAGAAATAAATCTAGCTTTCAATATTGATGCTAGAAAATTAGTGGTAGAAGTTGCTAAAACTCGTCCGGCAACACAATTAGGGTTAATTTTTTACTGGATGATTGTTTCTTTGTTTTGTCTGATGACTGTTTTATGGATTAAAAATGGACTACAAATAGTTTTAAACAAAGGAAATGTAAATGAAGCATTATTTATTTTTAAATCACTGTTGTTGTGGTTGATAACTGCAATATCTTTTGTTAATATGATGGTTTTTGCTCCGATGGTTTTTAGTCAGAAATATTTTTCAACTAAAAAACGTTTAATTTATTTTAGTGTAGCTACTATATTGAGTTTAGGTGTTCTTTTATTTTTGCCGATTTTGTTTGTAGAGTGAAAGTGTTGACAAGTTCTAATAAAACGCGAAAATCTATTTGATGAGATACTCAAAAATTCTTCATGATGCTTGGGATTTTGCGTCAAATAACAAAAAACTTGTTTGGTTTGCTTTTTTGCCTAGTTTTGTAACAGTATTAATATTTGTGGCTGAATCTTCTTGGCAAGGATTTATGTTATTAGAAGAATTTGGAAAGCTTAATCACGGAGTTGTTTATAGTAGCGTTGGTAATTTTTTGGAGTTTATCACTAAGCACAATCTTTGGACTTGGTTTATATTATTGTTATTTGTGGTTTTCTTGTTTTCTTTTGTTTTTCCGGCTTTAATTCAGGCTGGAATTATTTTAAGTGTGAGACAAAGCTTTGTGATTCCGGATAAAAAGATTTCTTTACGTCAAAAAATAATTGAAAGTGCGCGATATTTTTTTAAAATGTTTGAATTTCATGCTATAACCTCTCCATTTTCATTCTTAACCATAATTTTTTACTTTTTGGCTTTTTATAGATATTCACATGGTGATACTTCACATTTTTTCTTTAAAATCTTGGTATTTTTAACTATTACAGCTGTTATTGTGAATTTATTTCTAGCTTATACTCCTTTTTATATAGTTTGTGAAAAAGAAGATTTGAGTTCCGCTCTTAAAAAAAGTATAGGGTTGGTGTTTTTAAATTTTGGGAAAACAATTGGATTAATTCTGTTAATGTTTTTGGTTAATCTTCGAGTTATAATAAATGTTTTGGTAGTATTTGGAGTCCCAGCTGGAATTATTTATATTACCACAATTTTCGCGAAATCTGATTGGTTATATACTTTAAGTGTTACCGGAGCGATAATTGGAGGAATTATTGCTCTGGGGTTGGCAGCTTATTTAACTGCTATTTTGGAGGTTTTTTCTTTGGGGTTTTGGGAAAGAGCATTTACTCAATTACGCATAGAACAACAAAAATTAGAATTTGATGAAACTAAGGACGCCGAAGAAATTGAAACTATAGTAGCGGAAAGAATAGAATCTTCAGTAAAATTCACAGAAAAAAAAGAAGCTGAGTCTTCCAGTATTCCATTACAAATAACCGAAGAAATAGCCCGTCCTCATCCCAATAAACCTCAAAGTGTAGAGGAAGAAACATCTATACATTTCAAGGTTGAATAAGTACTTTAAGGCATTTATTTTTACATAAATATAAAAAAATGTTCTTGGTTTTTAAATTTGTGTAAATAAAAAATCTCCACCGCAGAGCGGGGCACGGCCACCGCAGAGCGAAGCACTGCGCGAAATTTTATTTCTTACCACCGGTAAAAAACTCTAATTCATCACCCTCCTCAAAATTCAATCCATCATGCAAGATTTTTATTCCACATTCTGTTCCTTCATTAACTTCATGTACTTGCTTTTGTCCAATTTGTACTGACTCCGTTTTAGCCATTCCCACCAATTCCCTAGCTCCTTCAGAATTTTCGCGGAAAACACGAAACCGTTGTTTTCCGGTAATTTTACCTGAAATAACATCTCCTCCCAAAACAGCCATTTTTTTATTGGAAGCAAAAATTGCTTTAACTTTAAATTCTCCCACTACCACTTCTTCATCTGAAGTTTTTTCTTGTCCTTCCAAAATTTCCTGTAATTTTTCCGTTAAATGATAGATAACATCATAAAGTAAAACTTCTACCCCCTCTTTTTCCGCGATTTTTTTTATTCTTCCGGTCATCGGCACGCTAAACCCTACCACTACACATCCCCCTTCTCCCGCACTTGCCAACATTATATCTGATTCTGTAATTTCTCCCACTCCGGAATGAATAATTTTCGCGATAGATTTATCTGTTTTTATTTTTGAAATTTCATTTTTAACAGCTTCCAAAGTTCCGTTCGAATCAGCTTTAACAACCACTTTTAGGTGTTTTAGACGCCCCTCAGCAATTCTGGCTTTTAAAGTTGCCAAAGACGCTTTTTTTCTTTTAGATAAATCATCTTTATGACGAATTTCAGCCACTTCTTCTGCTCTTTTTCGCGCAATTTTATCAGATTTTACAACCTGCAATAAATCACCAATTCGCGGCAAACTATCTAACCCTGTAATTCTCACCGGAGTACTTGGAGTGGCAACTTTTATTTGTTGTCCCGCGAAATTTGTCATTGTCCTGATTTTTCCGCTTTGATTAAAGATAACAAAAGGATCACGAATTTTTAAAGTTCCCGTATTAACTAGTACCGTAGCAAAAATTCCTGATTTTTTATCAACTTCCGATTCAATGACCGTACAAATAGCCGAACGATTAAGATTTGCTTTTAACTCTTGAAGCTCAGCTACAGTTAAAACCGTATCTAATAACTGATCAATACCTTGTCCTGTTTTCGCGGAAACAGGTACACATGGAGTGTCTCCTCCCCAATCATCAGGATTTAAATCATTTTCTGCCAACTCTTTTTTAACTCGATCCGGATTGGCTCCTTCAACATCCATTTTATTAATTGCCACAACAATCGGTATTCCCGCAGCTTTTGCATGATTTATGGCTTCCAAAGTTTGTGGTTTAACTCCTTCATTAGCAGCCACAACCAATATTGCAATATCGGTAGCTCGTGCTCCGCGCGCTCTCATTACAGTAAACGCTTCATGTCCAGGAGTATCCAAAAAAGTAACAGTTTCTCCGTTTACTTCTACTTGATAAGCCCCAATTCTCTGAGTAATTCCTCCTGCTTCTCCTTCTGCAACTTTATCTTTCCGAATATAATCTAGAATAGATGTCTTCCCATGATCGACATGTCCCATAATAGAAACCACCGGTGGTCTTTTCTTTAATTGTTCCGGTTCTTCATCGGCTAATAAGGTTTTTAAATCTCCGCGAAATAAATCTTCTCCTGTCAATTCCGCCGCTTCTTTTTTTACTTTTACCCCCAGTTCTTCTGAAATAATAGCCGCTGTTTCATAATCAATATTTTCCTTCAAATTGGCAATTATTCCATTTTGTTTCATTTTAACTAAAACTATTGGAATAGGTTTTGAAATTTTAACCGCCAATTCACGAACAGTCATATTTTCCGGTAAAATTACCGTTCCATCATCATCTTGTTTGACCTCCACTTCTTGTCGTTCTTCCAGTTTTTCTATATTTTTTTTAGCTGCTTTTTTAACTTTTCTTTGACTTCCCGCCGTTTTTTTCTGTTGTTCCTCAATTATTTCACGATCCAATTGCGCTTGTAATTCGTGTTCAACCTGTGCTATTTCATCTCCAACTTCAATTTTTTCAATTTCTCGCGCAATATCATCAGGCAACATCTCATCTTCAGGAATTTCAAAATCCAAATCCATAGCGTGAAGCATTACCGCTTCTGGAGCTATATCTAATTTTTTCGCGAGATCTGATACAGAAATTGCCATTCGCGCGGGAGATTAGCGAATTTCCGCGAAATTGTCTAACTTTTGTTACAGTTTCTTAAAAACACTCACTTACAAAATAAATTTCTGTAACTTCTTTATTTGTTTAACAAAAATTATTTTCGCGAAAAAACTTCTTGATTTTTCATTCTTTCTTTGTAGTATCGTTGCGCTTA
>CAZYIR010000110.1:0-3483 GCA_964647165.1 uncultured Candidatus Peribacteria bacterium | reverse complement strand
AGTCGCGGGAATTATAGTTCCTGGTGGATTTGGAAATCGTGGAATCGAGGGAAAGATAAAAGTCGCGGAATTTTGTCGGACAACTGGAAAACCATATTTAGGGCTCTGTCTGGGATCACAAATTATGGCGATAGAATTCGCAAGAAATGTTTTGGGAATTAAGAAAGCGACCAGTGAAGAGTTTGATATTGATGAAGATAATATTGAAGCAGGGTATATTAATGGTAAGAAGTACCATGTAATTCACTTCATGGAAGATCAAAATATTCGTCGTAAAAAAGGAGGGACTATGCGTTTGGGATTATATCCGTGTATTGTTAAAAAAGGCACAAAAGCTTATGAAATTTATAAAAAAGAGCGTATAGAAGAAAGACATCGGCATCGTTTTGAATTCAATAATAAGTTCCGCGAAAAATTTGAAGAAAACGGTTTTATCATTTCAGGACAATCTCCGAATAAATCCTTAGTTGAAATTGTGGAAATAAAAAATCATCCTTTTATGATAGCTTCACAATTTCATCCAGAATTAATTTCCAAACCGTTTCGTCCACACCCGCTTTTTCGAGAATTTATATCAGCTAGCCTGAAGTAAATTGTTTTGAAAAATTTCGCGGAACTTTCTTTTTTCCTTTAAACACTTTATAATTATTCAGAATTTTTTATAAAAAATGAAAAAAATATTTTTGGTTTTGAGTTGTCTAATATTTTTATCAGGATGTGGTACAGAAAATTCAGATGAATCTTCCGCGAATTTTTCCGATGACTCTCAAGAATTACCGATAGAACTGTCTCTTGGTGAAAGAAAATGGCAAATGAGTTTGCCTAAAAATTGGGAAACCGTTCCGGCTAAACCGCAGAAGGGAATAATTTTTCTAGCTCGTTTCGGGTCACAGAATTTAGTTATTTCCAATGAAGTTGGGAATGATTCGGATCTAATTAAAACATTGTTAGAAACAACAAAAAAATCATTGGATATGATAGAACCGATTTCACAAACAGAAGATACTCTGATTTTTCGCGGGAAATTGTCCGCTACAACACCTCAGCGAGAATTTTATCAAAAAGTTCTGCTTGGACCAGAAAATAGATATTTATTAGTCAGTTGTAGTCAAGAAGTTGTTAATTTGGAAAAATTAGATTGTCCAGAAATTTTAAATTCAATTTATTTGAAGGAAGGAGAGACAGAATAGAAAAATTTATTAGACAAAATTCGCGAAATTTTTAAAATTCGCTTGTTCTTTTGGTCTTCGTGCGGGAAACTCCGCGAAAAAAGGCGCCATGGCGGAGTGGCTACGCAGAGGCCTGCAAAGCCTTGTACTCCGGTTCGAATCCGGATGGCGCCTCCATAAAGTTTAGCTCGGGTGGTGGAACGGTAGACACGAGAGACTTAAAATCTCTTGCCTTCTGGGCGTGCGGGTTCGATTCCCGCCCCGAGCACCATAATAAATAAACCATACTTCTTTGGGAGTGATGGTTTTTTATTTTTATTTAGAATTTTGAGTGGATTTTAAGAAGTATAATCTTGATTAAAATTTAAAAATTTCGCGGAAAAAATATTTATGTTGTAATTTAGATTGTTTTCTCTAAAATTTCGCGGGAATTAAATTTTTAATTTATGGACTATTTTCTATCGTTTTTAGGGGTTTTGCCCTCTGTTATCATTTTTATTATTATTTTTTCCGTTTTAATTCTTGTTCATGAATGGGGGCATTTTATTACCGCGATAAAATCTGGCGTAAAGGTTGAAGAATTCGGATTAGGGTTTGGTAAAAAACTTTGGAAGAAAAAAATTAAAGGGGTGGAATATTCTTTGGGGGCAGTTCCTTTTGGTGGATATGTAAAAATGTTGGGAGAAGAAGAGAAATCAGATGATCCGCGAAGTTTTGAACAAGCCACTTTATTCAAAAGAATGGCAATATCGTTAGCTGGAATTTTTATGAATCTGGTTTTTACTATTTTGTCTTTTATTGTGATTTTTTCGGTAGGAACAACCCCAATTTTGGTTTCTCAAACAGATGTTGTTCAAGCGGATAAACAAGGATTAATCACTTGGAAAGTTAATGAAAACGGAGAAAAAGTTGTTGGATCTCTAAAAAAAATAAAGAAGGATTTTCCAGCAGTTATTCCATTTGCTTTTCAGGAAACTTGGCGAATTTCAGGAGCAATTTTGGAAAAAGTCGCGGAAATTCCGCGAAAAATTGTTAGTGAAAGGAAATTACCAGAAGGATTGGCCGGACCGGTAGGTATTGCAGAAGTAACACATAAAATAATCCCTTTTGGTTTTTGGGAATTATTGAAGTTAACTGCTTTATTGTCATTGTCACTAGCAGTTATGAATCTTTTGCCGATCCCGGCCTTAGACGGAGGGAGATTTTTTTTCCAATTATTGGAATTAATTTTGAAACCATTCAAAGTTAAGTTAAACACTAATATTGAAAACTACATTCACATGATAGGGTTTGCTCTATTGATGTCTTTAATTTTATTTATTACCTGGAATGATATTGTTAAATTAATTGGTTAATTAAATAAAAATGTTAGAAAAATTTATTACGGAAATTCGCGAAAAATTAAAAGAATTAAATAGTTTTGATTCATTGGGTAAGATAGAAGAATATAAAATAATAATTCAAAAAGAATTTGATGAAGTTATAACAAAACTTTACAAAAAAAAAGAATTTATTATTAGAGGCATTGAAAAGAAAGCATGAATTAAAAATTTTAAAGTCCTCGGTTTATCAAAATCTAAAAAAGTCGGGGTTAACTATGTCTTTTAGGCAAATAATTTCAGCTCCTTTTATTTATGGTATGATAATCCCCGCGATTTTTTTCCATATTTGCTTGGAAATTTATCATCAGATTTGTTTTAGATTATATAAAATAAAATTATCAAAACCAGCAGAACATTTTGTTTTTGATCGTGGTCGATTATCTTATTTAAATTGGTTAGAAAAATTGAATTGCTTGTATTGTTCCTATTTTAATGGACTTATGTCTTATGCTCGCGAAATTTCCGGAAAAACAGAGCGTTATTGGTGTCCGATTAAACACGCTCAAATGATTAAGGATCCACACGGTGAATACGGTAAATTTTGTGATTATTTAGATGGAAAAGAGTTTAGAAAAAACTGGAAGAAATTGAGAAAGCTTTAAGATAAAAATTCATTTAATTTTTTTCGCGGAAATTATTTTAAAAAAATGATGTTATTTATAGATGCGACGATGCCGTCGCACCTCCGAGAGGAGTTTATAAAATTATAATCCCGCGAATTTTTAATTAACTTCGTTTAAATAACATTTCTCACACAACACTTTTTCCGGGCGATCCGGTGCGAAAGTTGTTTGAATGTCTTTCCCGCATTCCGCACATTCCCGCGAAAATAACTGGCGTGGGTTTCTCAATTCCATTCTTTTTTTATGTCGTTCGTCCGGACAAAGTCGCGGGATTGGCAGATTCATTTTACGATAAAATTCCAATTCTGC
>CAZYIR010000109.1:0-6531 GCA_964647165.1 uncultured Candidatus Peribacteria bacterium | reverse complement strand
ACCTTATTTTTCACACCAACCCGATAAAGAACTTTTAAGAGAACTATTTCATCTTTTAGATATATCTCAGCAGAATTAGAGTAATTATGTTTCCAAAAATCCGGATCATCTTTAAATTTAGTTATTCCGGCACGAAAATGAAGTAGTTCATTATCAGATATTTCTTTGTCTGCGCGAATTTTTCTATAAATTTTGATTATCTCTTCTTTGGTGATTTCTTTTTCTTGCTCATATTTTTCCCACTCTTGAATTTCAATTAACCATAAATAAAGTTTTAAGCGATTTCCTCGATCAAGTTGGTTCAAATTTGGATTTCGGTTTTTTGTCCTTAAAAATAGAGGAGTTTTACCATAATTTTCGCTAGGACCTTTGCGAATTTTAACCATATTTTTTGTATAACAAAAAAACCAAATATGTCAAGAGATAATTTGATAAAAATTTCGCGGAAAACTATTCAGCAAGAGCTTCAGGATGGTTTTTACGAATTCGTTCCTCAAGAAGTTTGGCAGTTTCAGGATCTATTAATTCAAATTTCTTCAAAATAGAACGCGTTGAACCGTCGTTGAGGTTTGGTAAATCTTTAACGAATTTTTTCAGTTTTTCACCGGCTTCGTCTGGTGTGATTTGACCTTTATCAACCTGTTTTTGCAGAATTTTAATCTGTGCTTGAACATATTCATCATGTAGAGTTCGTTGAACAACGGAATTTTTCGCGGAATTTTGGGAATCATCTTTCTTTATATCAAAATTACCCCAGCTACAGGCGGTCAGAAAAACAGATAAAATTAAAATAAGTATTTTCTTCATTTTTTCGCGAATTTTTTAATTTTTCTTTTTTAAACTAAATCGACGACGACGATCAAAAATTATCCAGAACGGAATTCCCACAATTAGCATTGCTAGTCCGTCCACCATATTTTCTTGTTTTCGACGAATGTATTGTTGTTTTTCTTCGGTTTTACGCTCATTCATACATTTTTCAAATTCTTCACTAGTTCGTTCGCGTGGTTGAGTATTAATGGTTTTTAGATTACCTTCAACCGGAACGGGATGTAAATAATCATAGCGACAATCTTCAGCTCGAATATAGCTATATTCATTGGAATCAAACTTAAAAACATATAGTTTTAAACTGGCATTTAAAAGCATTGTTCCACCAATAGCCGTCAAAATTATTCCAGTCACTGCTCCACCAAAATTAATTAAATCATAAAGCCAGCCGAGTTTTTTATCTGACATTTTGTAATTTTTTTAAGAAACACTTTCACCTTAATACTATGAATTTATTAGTCAATTTTTCCGCGAAATTTTAGTCGTTCAAACTTGAGAGATATTCCTGAGCATCAAGAGCAGCCATTGCTCCATGTCCAGCAGCAATAATTGCTTGTTTATAATGCGGATCAGAAACATCACCTGCTACAAAAACCGAAGGCACACTTGTTCCAGATTTTCCGTAAACTTTTACAAATCCTCTTTCCAATTCAATTTGTCCTTCTAAAAAACTGGTGTTTGGAATCGTTCCAATTGCCACAAAAAGACCATCTAATTTTAATTCAGAAATTTCGCGAGATACGGAATTTGTTAACTCAACAGCTTCCAAAAGATTTTCCCCTTTTAGATTAGTCACATTTTCATTCAAAATCACTTCAATTTTTGGATTATTGAAAACCCGGCGAAGCATTGGTTTTGAGGCGCGCATTTTTTCTTTTGGTCCGCGATAAATCAAGTAAACTTTTTCCGCGAATTTTGTCAGAAAATCAGCTTCTTCACAGGCGGTGTCTCCGCCACCGACAACTCCCACGATTTTTCCGCGAAAAAATGCACCGTCACAAGTTGCACAAGACGAATATCCTTTTCCGCGGAATTTTTCTTCGCCTTTTCCTAAATTCAACCAACGCGCACTCGCTCCAGTCGCGATAATGACGCTTTCTGCGGAAAATTCTTCTTCTCCCGACCATAATTTTAAATTTTTCGCGTCGCTAAAATCCACTTTATCTATTGATTTTATAACAGTTCTTGCACCGAATTTTTTCGCTTGTTCGCGCATACGATTCATTATTTCCGGCCCCATGATTCCTTCTGGGAATCCCGGAAAATTTTCCAAATCAGTTGTCCCAGTCAATTGTCCTCCCGGCACACTTCCCTCAAAAATTAACGGTGCAAAATCCGCGCGTGCGGCGTAGATTCCCGCAGTTAATCCAGCTGGTCCTGATCCGATGATGATTAATTTTTCTTTAGTCATTTGTAATTATTATTGAAATTTCGCGGGAATTTTAGGGTTAAAAATTTAGAGAGTCAATTTTTAAATTAGAGAATTGGTGCGATAAAAAATTCTTAAACCAACTTACATATTTTTTTAGCAAATATGGAATTATAAAAAAATCCCGCGAAATTTTCATAAAAACTTGCGTTCATTTTTAAATATGTCAAAATCTATATGATGAAAAAATTTTTAATCGCTTTCGGTCTTTCTCTGGTTTTGACAGGATGTTCTCTGCCAAATTTCGCGAAAGAAATTAAAACCAACAGACGCACACCTAAACCGGCTGTTCATGCTACACAATCATCTAATGATGATTTGGATTTGGGTACTTTTTATTTCAACGCTACAGAAAAAGGGTTAGAATTGCTTAATACAGATGATGATACTTTTTCGGTCATCTTGTCGGATAAGGAAATTGGTGATGCCACTATTGTTGATGGAATTTTAACTTTTACAGAACTTCTTCCTGAAGGTGAGAATGTCCGTGTGGTAAATTTGGCAGCCTACGCTGAAGCTTTGAAAAAAAAGAAATGAAATAATAGTTCCGCGAATTTTTCAAACGAAAAAAGCGAGCTTTTTCTTTACAATCTTCAAACCGGGCAAAGAAAACTAATGCCAGCAGGTTTGGGAGTTGGTTTTTTAGAAAATAAAATTCTCCGCGAAATTTTAATGAATCGTTATGTTTCAAAATTTGTCGGATTTTTGGCCGATACGAGTTGGATTTCAGAAATTGCTTTGCAATCAGATAAAATCCCGCGAAATTTAAGAGAAAACTTTAAATCTTCAAATTTAAAAACTCTAAACGAAGCTTTTACACACAGAAATCCTCGACAAATTTTTCCTTTAGAGACAGATGAAATTATGTCAAAATTTCGCGGAAAAATAATGATTTCTCCGGCTGATGCTTATTTAAATATCCGCGAAATTAAAGACGGAAAAATTGAACTTTATCCGGAACTTACTTTGGATTTAGTAAAAATGATTGGCACAGAAAATTCCGCGAAATTTTCAACAGGAGGAAAATTCTTTTTGTTTACTTTGAAACCGCATCATGATCACACGGTTGATTATCCTTTTAATTCAAAAGCTTTATCCGCCCCACAAGAATTTTCGCGAAAAAAATGGAAAATATTTTCTACCGATTTAAATTTCGCGAAAAAAATGGCGACAGAGGGAAGCACAATTTTTGATGAAAATCATCGAGTTGTAACCGAACTTTTGGCAACTGACTATAACGAACCCTATTTCTTGCTAGAAATTGGAGCAACCAATGTTAATTCCATTGAGCAAGATAATTGTTCGGTTGGTAAAACTTATACGAAAGGAACGCAGAAATCACATTTTAATTTTGGTTCAACGGTAATTGTTCTTTTACCGAAAAATTTCGCGGAAAAAATTAAAATTCCAAAAGTTTTTTTACAAAATATTAATACCTCCGTTGAAGTGCGAAGGCGGAATGTAATCGCTTTCCCAATAGATTATTTAGATTTTAAAGATATTTCGATAGCGGACAATGTTGTAATTTCTAGCGAAAATTTTTAAATCTTTAGAAACCTGTAAAAATCTCGCGAAAAAATGCACTGAACACAAAAATTAACTCAAAATTTTCTTTGACGGGTAGATTTTTCCACTCTAAAATTTTTAATGATATATTTTCTAACCCTCTTCAAAAAATGGCATCAAAAAAACCATTTCTCAATTTTCTTAAAAACTTAGACACAGCGGCAAAAATTTTAAATTTATCCGAAAAAGAAAAAACTGCGTTGGCTACTCCCGAAGCGATTCACGAAACAGAAATAGAATTTTCGCGGGATTCTGGAGAAACGGAAACAGTAACCGCTTATCGTGTTCAACACAATTCTGCGCGTGGTCCATACAAAGGAGGGATTCGGTATCATCACGAAGCGGATTTAGAAGAAGTGAAAGCTCTTGCGAGTTTAATGAGCTTTAAATGTTCGGTCGTCAATATCCCGATGGGAGGAGGAAAGGGTGGAATTAAAATTAATCCCAAACCGCTTTCTATGACTGAATTAGAAAGTCTTTCGCGAGTTTATTTTCGCTGGGGAACAGAGCAGGGAATTTTTGGTGTTAACAAAGATGTGCCAGCGCCTGATGTTTATACTACTCCGCAAATTATGTCGTGGATGTTGGACGAACATGAAAAAATTTTGGGCCACAAATCACCGGGGGTAATTACCGGAAAACCACTTGAATTAGGTGGAAGTTTAGGACGAAGTTATTCAACCGCTATGGGAGGGTTTTTTGTTTTAGAAAAACATCTCGCGAAATTAGGTAAAAAATCGGTTGATACGACTGTCGCTATTCAGGGATTTGGAAACGCCGGTTCATATTTCGCGGAAATTGCCCATAAAGCCGGATACAAAATTGTGGCGGTTTCCGATTCCAAAGGGGGAATTGTTTGTGATTGTGATGCGGATTCTTTTGAAGTGGAGACTCTGAAAAACTGGAAACAAAAAGCAGGATCTTTTCGCGGAAATTTTTGCGAAGGAGATACTTGTGATATTGAAAAAATGTCTAAGTCAAAAGTAAAAGTGATTTCTAATGAAGAACTTTTAAAACTAGATGTTGATGTACTTGTTCTCGCGGCTTTGGACGGGGTAGTCCATGAAGAAAATGCGGATGAAATTTCCGCGAAATTAATTCTCGAACTGGCTAATGGTCCAGTTACTCCAGAAGCTGATGCAATATTGGAAGGGAAAAATATAGAAGTTTTACCGGATATTTTAGCTAATGCGGGAGGAGTGACAGTTTCGTATTTTGAATGGGTACAAAATCGGTCGGGTGATGTTTGGGAAGAAGATTATGTAAACGCTAAATTGAAAAAGATTATGGAAAACGCTTATGATGATTTAGATAAAGCTCGTGAAAAATTCGCGGGGATTTCCTGGCGACAAGCCGCTTTTGTAGTGGCGATTGACCGAATTTTAACAGCTATGAAATTACGAGGACAAATTTAGGAAACCAATTTTTCCGCGAAATTTTGCCAATTTTTAATAATTAACTAAAGTATTGAAGAAATTTAAAGTAATTTTCAAATGAGCAGTAAAAAACAAAAGAGATTAGTAAAAATTGTGGCCTTTCTGGCTCTAATCGGAATGATTGTGACAATGTCAGCCCTGTTTTTTATCAGATAATTTCGCGGAAATTTAAATTCTTTCTCTCGCTAATAAAAAGAGGGGATTAATGAAAAATGAAATGAAAGTAGTTTTAGGAATGTCGGGCGGTGTGGACTCGGCTGTTTGCGCGAAAATTTTACAAGACGCGGGACATGAAGTTGTTGCGGTTTTTATGAAAAATTGGGAAGACGGAACAGAGGAGTGTACTGCTTTGGAAGATTTTTCTGCAGCGGAAAAAGTCGCGAAAAAACTAGGGATTGAGTTTCACTCAGTAAATTTCGCGAAAGAATATTGGGATAATGTTTTCGAATATTTTATATCAGAAAATAAAGCCGGACGGACACCAAATCCCGATATTTTATGTAATAAATTTATCAAATTTGATTCATTTTTAAAATTCGCGGACACACTTGGTGCGGATAAAATCGCGATGGGACATTACGCAAAGGTTTTTTTAAACCCTGAAACACAACTTTACGAACTACAAATTCCGCGAGATTTAAATAAGGACCAAACTTATTTTCTTCACGCACTCAATCAGTATCAGCTTTCGCGAACCTTGTTTCCGCTTGAAAATTTGGAAAAATCAGAAGTACGCAAAATTGCTTTGGCGAAGAATTTTGTAAATGCTACTAAAAAAGATTCCACGGGAATTTGTTTTATTGGAGAACGGAATTACGCGAAATTTTTGGCAAAATATGTTTCTAAAAAGCCGGGAGAGATTATAGACAAAGAAACACAGCAAATTATTGGTCGGCATATTGGATTGAGTTTTTATACAATCGGACAAAGTAAAACATTGGGAATTGGTGGAGTAAAAGGATTTCCCGAAGGGAAATGGTATGTTATTGAGAAAAATTTCGCGGAAAATCAATTAGTTGTTAGTCAGAATGAAGAATTTCTATTTTCGGACTTTTTAACTGCCAAAAAAATGAACTGGATTGCGGGGCGGAACCCCGCGAAAAATTTCAAATGTCTTGCCAAAGTTCGTTATCGTGATAAAGGAGAAATGTGTGAAGTGGAAGTTTTTGAAAATAACAAAATATCAGTAAAATTCGCGAAAAAAATTCGCGGGATTACCCCTGGTCAGTCAGTTGTTTTATATGATGGAAAAGTTTGTTTAGGTGGGGG
>CAZYIR010000108.1:0-2729 GCA_964647165.1 uncultured Candidatus Peribacteria bacterium | reverse complement strand
AAAGACTAATTTTTAAAAACATTCACTGCAAATAAATTCATCAGCTTTAATATCAAGAATCTTTTCTAGTTAAAAATTCTATCTAAAAGACCCTCAACAGTAATATCACCTTTATCCGTGTCCATTGGCATAACCGACACCGGTTCTCCATATTCATTCATTCCCATTGTTCCACCAAAATTAACCGCCCGTTCCAATACTTTTAGAGTTTTTTCCAACACTTCTCTCTTTGTAGAAAAAACTTCTGAAGTCGACTTAGCAGTTTCGGCATTTTTTGTAGAGAATTTAATATTGAATGCATCAATTCCTATACCTAAAGATTCTAAATATTCTTTTAACTGCTTAGAAAACTCTTGTTTAAATGTTTCCAATTCAAGTTCTTTTTGCATAAGTTCTTCTTGTGTTTTTTGATCTTCGGGATACATTTTTAAAAAATTAACAATCAATTAATATATATACAAAAAAACAAGCTTGTCAAGTAAAAATTAAAGTGGAGATTTATAATCCGGACTCAGTAGATGTAAATGAACATGTGGGACAACTTGTCCTCCTTTTTCGCCAACATTCATATGTAATTTATATCCTTCCAATCCTAATTTCTCCGCGATTTTTTTAGCTACTAAAAATAATTCTCCAAATTCCGCGAAATTTTGTTCATTTACCTCCCACGCTGTCTTAAATTCTTTTTTGGGAATAATTAAAATATGTGTTTGGGCTTTGGGCGCAATGTCGTAAAAAGCTAAAACATTATCTGTTTCATAAACTTTCCGACAAGGAATTTTCCCTGCAATAATCTCCGCGAAAATATTTTTTTCCAGCAAAACCATAAAAAAGATAAAATTTTTCCAAGTTCATTTTAAATAAAATGTCGTTTTTCCAAAATTTAAACCAAAATTTCGCGGAAAAAACCGCAATTAGACAATTTTTAACAAAAAATTATCATCGCGTTATGAAAATTCATCTAAAAAATCCTCAAGAAATTAAAATAATGCGAAAAGCCGGTGAAATTTTGCAAAAAACACAGGCTGAAATGAAAAAATATCTAAAAGAAGGAATTAGCTTATTGGAAATAGATAAAATCGCGGAGGACTTTATCCGCAAAGAAGGAGCCGTTCCGGGATTTTTGGGAATGTATGGTTTCCCAAATACCATTTGTGCGATGATTAATTCCGAAGTTGTTCACGGTATTCCCGATTCACGAAAATTAAAAAAAGGCGATCTGGTTTCAATTGATTGCGGTGTTTTATGGAAAAAAATGTTTGCTGATGCCGCTTTTTCTGTAGTTATCGGTGGTAATGAAACCAATCCTGAACGCGCGAAATTTTTAAAATGTACTGAAAAAGCCCTTAAGTTGGGTTGTCAGGCCGCGAAAATTGGAAATCGAGTTGGTGATATCGGTTATATAATTGAAAAAACAATGAAAGATGCCGGATATTCTGTTTGTCGTGAATATACCGGTCACGGATTGGGTTACGAATTACACGAAGATCCCCATATTTATAATTATGGGCGCCCGGGAACCGGTGTGGTGTTAAAAAAAGGAATGACGATTGCTATTGAACCAATTGTAGCTATGGGAAATCCCCAGGTAAAAACTTTAAAAGACGGTTGGACGGTAGTTACGGTTGACGGTAAAGACGCTTGTCAATGCGAACATTTTGGTTTGGTTACCAAAAATGGACTGGAAATTTTCGCGTAAACTTGACAAAACGCGATTAGTGTGCTTCAATACAAAAGATGGATAAAATCACCGTGATTGAAGGAATTCGAAAAAATACACTGACAATAAAACAGAATTTTTCGCGTAATTATGCTTTGTTAAAAGATGTTGCCCAGAGAGAATTGCAAAAAGAAGTTAAAAACAAAATTATGGAAGTTGTTTACAATGAAATTAAAAATTCTCAATATTTAATTCTGAATAACATTAATGTTTTGATAGATTGTTATCAAAAAGCGGGATTTACTGATTTCAATATTTATAAATCACTAATGCCACTGTGGTTAAAAGAAATTTGGGGGAATAAAACATTAGAATTATTAATAAACCTAAAAGATTCGGCTCGTTCCCGCGAAATTTTATTGGAACAATTGGAAGGAAATAATTTCTTGAAAAATTAAGGTTTCCTAACTATAATCGAAGGGATAAATTATTAAATTAAGATGACTTTTGAAGAATTTGTGTCCCCACTGAAAAGAAAAAAACTATCTTTTTTGCTAGCTTGGTTAGCATTAAGCGGAATGTTGTATTTTTTCGCGGGGTTTTTACCAAAAATACAAAAAACAACCGTTTTCTTTACGGTTAAACCGGTAGCAGTAGAGGGAAAAAGTTTTGTAAACGATGGAGTAGAGAGTGCCGAACGCGTGGCGGAAATGATTGCCGGTTGGGCCAAAGATCCAAATTTTTTAAAAACAATTCAAGATGAAGCAAGTATTCAAATTCCCAAACTAAAAAAGAAAATTTCCGCGAGAAAACAAAACAGGTTAAATGTTTTTTGGACTTTAAAACTTTGGGGAAAAGAAGGATTAAAATCACAACCATTAGCTGAATCATTAACCAATGTTCTCCGCGAAAAAATAATCCAAATTAATGAAGATTCAGCTGTTCCTTTAAAAATAACTCCTCCTGAAATTTTTATTGAGCCGCTAATTATTCCAAAAAGTTGGATTATAACAACTATAATTATTTTGGCGTTTTTTTTCGCGGGACTGGGAATTTATTTTATGGAAAG
>CAZYIR010000107.1:0-3927 GCA_964647165.1 uncultured Candidatus Peribacteria bacterium | reverse complement strand
AAAAAAATTCCGAAATTTCGGAATTTTTTTAATTAAAATCGGAAAAATTTAAGAAAGAATTTTTTTGACAATGGATTCCAGTTCTTCTTCAGAATAAAAATCTATGGTTATTTTTCCGCGTTTCCCTTTTTTGGTTATAATTACTTTGGTTCCCAATGCTCTTTGTAATTCTTCTTCTTTGGATATGGTGTGGAGATCTTTTTTGACTGTGCGAATATGTTTTTTTACCGCCACTTTTCTGGCTTCATTTTCTATATCAAAAGAAGTGATATGCTTTTCTTCGGAGATGATTTTTTGAAAAAGTTTTTTTTGATCTTCCGGGGGGAGAGCTACAAGAGAGCGGGCTTGGGTAGCGCCGATTTTTCCATCTTGAAGAGCTTTTTGTATTTTTTCGGGTAAATTTAGCAATCGTAAAGTGTTACTGACAACTGCGCGACTTTTACCTACTTTGGCAGCAATATCGTTGTGTGTCATATTGAAACGATCTGAAAGTTCTTTAAACGCTAGAGCTTCTTCAATAGGATTAAGATCAGATCTTTGGATGTTTTCAATAATGGCTAACTGTAATTTTTCAAAATCGTTTACTTTTTTAACAATAACAGGAACTTTTTCTAATCCGGCTAATTGGGCTGCTTTTAATCTTCTTTCTCCGGCGATTAATTCATAATTTTCATTTGGTAAACGGCTTACTAATAAAGGTTGCAAAATTCCGTGTTCTTTTATGGAAGCGCTTAACTCTTTTAATTTTTCTTGGTTGAAATTGCGACGGGGTTGATGAGGATTGGGAATTATTTTTTTGATTGCAACATATAAGGTTTCGTCTTGGTCAGGGGAATTTTTGTTATTGTCTTTGGTATTTTCTCCAAAAGTTTTTTTAACAAATTCTTTTTTGGGGATTAAAGAGCCGAGCCCTCTTCCCAAACCGGATTTTTTCATAAATTTAATTTATAATAATTAAATTAGAAATTGTTATTGCCAGCTTAGGTGGTCTAAAATTTCTTTGGCCAATCTTTCGTATGCTTTTCCTCCTTTGCTTTTGGGATCGTATTGTAAAATGGTTTGGCCGTAACTGGGAGCTTCCGTAAGCCGAACATTTCTAGGGATTACGGAACGAAAAATTTTAAAAGGAAAATTTTTATACATTTCGTTTAACACTTCTTTGGAAAGACTGTTTCTTTTATCGTACATGGTAATCACTGATCCCAAAATTCCCAAATTAGGCTTGAGATTATCTTTAACTAAACTTATAGTATTTAGCAAACTTCCCAACCCTTCTAAAGCGTAATATTCAGCTTGAACAGGAATAAGAACTTTGTCGGCCGCCACAAGACCGTTTAAAGTTAAGAGATCAAGCGATGGCGGACAATCTATTATAATATAATCAAAATTATTTTTTATTTCTAACAAAATATTGTTTAGAGCAAACTCCCGATTTTCTTCGTTTACCAGTTCTACGGTTGCTCCGGCTAATCCGGGCGAAGAAGGAATAATTTTATGGGTATGAATAAAAGAATCAAATATTACATTTTTGATTTCGGCTTTGTTAAGGATAACTTCATAGATTCCTTTTTCGTTTTTTTCTATGCCTACGCCACTGGTAGCGTTGGCTTGAGGGTCAATATCAATCAATAGTGTAAATTTTCCCAAAGCCGCCAAATAAGCCGACAAGTTAACGGCGGTTGTGGTTTTTCCCACTCCTCCTTTTTGGTTAACTACAGCAATAACCATAAATTTAGAGTTAAATTATTTTATTTAATTATACTATATCCTTTGTTTTTTGACAATTTTTGAAAAATGTTTATACTTTAATTAAGATAATTCGCCTCGGTGGCGGAACTGGTAGACGCGCGGGACTCAAAATCCCGTTCTGGCAACAGAGTGAGAGTTCAAGTCTCTCCCGAGGCACAAAAAATCCGCTTTTAATTTAAGCGGTTTTTATTTTGGCAATAAATAAGGGGATTTAGAAATATTTTATAGCGCTTTTTAGGTGTTTTAGTTGAATTTTTTGGTAAAATTTATCCTTTTTTATTTTTATGGCAATAACATCAATTCGGTAGTCTTTTTTTAGTTTATTGGATAAAATATATTTTTCCGCTGAACGGATTATCTTTATTTGTTTTGTGATATTTACTGATTCTTCAGGAGGGCCGAATTTCAAATTATAACGAGTTTTTACTTCAATAAAAATTATTTTTTTGTTTTTTTGAGCGATAATATCTATTTCTCCGTAACGGTTTTTATAATTTTTTTCCAAAATTTTATATTTATTTTTTTTAAGATAATTTTCTGCTATTTCTTCTCCTTGTTTTCCTAAAGTTTGTCGGTTATTAAGCATATAAGCGAATCTTTTAGGGCAAGTTATTGTTTTGTTTTTCAAATATCATTCCAAAATGATATTTTCCCGCATCAAAATTATCTATTTGTTCGGCTCCTAACCGAAAAAACATGGCCTGAATGTCGTTTTTATCTATTCTCAAATCCAAAGAAGGACCAAAAGGCGTATGAGTTTTTTTCCAGTCTATTATTACAAATTTTCCACCTGTTTTGGTAATCCGAAAGGCCTCTTTTAAAATATTAAAAGGTTTTTGGGATTGAAACAAAATATTAATTAAAAGGGATAAATCAACAAAATCAGAACGAATATTAGTGGATCCGTATATTTCTAAATCCGACCAAACGATTTTTAAGCAATTGATTCCTTCCAGTTTACTGCGAGATTTTATATTTTCCAAAGCCGTTTTTCTGACATCTACGGCGTATACCAGTCCTTTTTCTCCCACTAAACGAGCGGCAGGAAAACAAAAGTGACCGTTGGTTCCGCAACCTAAGTCCGCCACTATCATTTTTTCCGCAATGCCGGCGCGATCTAAAATTTGTTTGGCGTTTAAGAGTTGGCTGTTGTTTGATAATTGATCGGTCATAATTTATTGTGTAAAATATTATTGAATATTTTTATTATAACATAAAATTAAAATATGCTAAACCAAAAAGAAAAAGATATTTTAATTCAAATCGCCCGTAAGAATTTAGAAAGTTTTTTTCAAAAGAAAAAAGTTTTTTACGGAGAAGGATTTTCAAAAAATCTTCAAGAACACAAGGGCGCTTTTGTGACACTTAGAAAATTTAACCGATTGCGCGGATGCATGGGAAATATTATCAGCGATATTCCTCTTTATCAAAATGTTGGTTATCTGGTTTTAGAGGCCGCTTTTTCTGATCCGCGTTTTCCTCCGCTGAAAAAGGCGGAGTTGCCAAAAACAAAAATAGAAATTTCCGTTCTTAGCCGACCCCAAAAAGTAGAAAGTTGGCAAGAAATAAAATTGGGAAAGCACGGGGTGATTGTCAGACAAGAAGAGAAGAGCGGAGTGTTTTTGCCTCAGGTCGCCATAGAGACAAATTGGAATTTGGAAACTTTTTTAAGCGTTTTGTGCCAAGAAAAGGCCGGCTTGCCTTCAGACGCTTGGCAAGATAAAAAAACAGATATTTATATTTTTGAAACAGAAGTTTTTGCGGAAAAATAAAATTAAAGAAAAAAGCGTTTTGGTTTTACCAAAACGCTTTGTTTAAAGGTTGTCTCCTTTTGGGAGAACAACCTTAAATTCCTATCACCTCCTTTTTGAATTTTTTATACATTAGCGGGGCTTGTTTGCGCGCCCCGACAATTTTTTCATATATCATCGCCCACGGTCGCAAAACTTGACGAGGGCGGTTTTTATAAATTTTTAATCGCTTTTCTTCCGCGACTTTGATGGCCGTGTAGGCTTCTTTAAGCCACGCGTCATCAAGGCCGGGAATTTTTTTGCCGTCTTTTATCGCCCGGTCATACCGAGCGATTTGCTCCGGCAGATCCCCCAGAATTTGATCCACCTGCGAGATTTTGATCTCAATAAGGTGGTTTATTGCCTGATTGTACCGCACTGTGGCAGT
>CAZYIR010000106.1:0-3768 GCA_964647165.1 uncultured Candidatus Peribacteria bacterium | reverse complement strand
GCAATCTTTTTTGAATTTTCGCGATTTTTTGTGCGGCAGTAAGTTTTTTATTTTTGAAGAGAAATGATAATGCTGCGGTAAAGATTTTATGTGATTCCATTATCGAATGTGCGGGATCAAGTGATGCTGTTTTTCGTATTTTCGCGGAATATTGGATGATTATTTTTGGGGAAAGTTTCTTTTGATGATTAAATCACCAGACTATAATCAGCCATTAAAATTTCATAAAAATTTTAATAAAACCATCTTTCTCTTTGCTTCCAAATAATAGTCGGCAAATTCTTTTCTAAAAATTTTTTCAACTTCCCCTGCCCCCCTAAAATATTATTAGTATATTCGTATAATTCTAATAAAACTTGAAACTGTTTATATAACAAATGAATGTGATCACGCCTTGTTTTATGTTTTTTTCTAATATTATTTAGAACCAATGTTAAATTTTTATCTTTTGCTAATAATCCTTCTAATGATCTTTCTTTATTTCTAATGCTTAAACGTTTTTTTCCAAATGCATCAAATAAATCAATGCCAGACAAATACAGCTCTTCTCCAGCTTTATTTCCTAACTCTGAAATCAACATTTTTTTTATAAAATCTTTTCGACCTTGTTCTGTTTTAATTTTGGATAATTTCGTTTCTATTGAATGTCCAATAAACCCATTATTTTCCGAAGATCTATGCCCTCTAAGCATAGTACTTCCCCAAAAAAGATTTTCTTCAATTCTTTTTTCAAAAAATCTCGCAAACTCATAACTTTTTTCTTCTTCAGTAAATACATGTTTTCTGTTATTATTTTTTACCAAAACATCTTTTCCATCTTTTTTAAAATATAAAGTTTCTACAATTTTTTCATTAAATTCTTGTTCACTTAAATTTAAATTTTTCTTAAACACTTCTTTGTGAATTAAAATATATTCTTTAACAACTTTAACTCCTTTTTTAAATCTATTTATAAAAAAAGACTCTAGCACTGGGTTACGCCCTTTTTCACTAGAAAATTTATTAAATGAAGAAAATGTCCATTTTCTAATATTATTATCAATAATATTGTTGAAATACTTATTAAATAAAGGGATAAAATCCTTCCTTTCTTCTAAGATAATTCTATCAAAAACTTCTTGTGTTATATTTTTCGCCACCTGTTCATAAAAATATTTAGACAATATTTCTATTACACTTTTTTCCAAGACCCCATTGTTATTTAAAGTTCTTTCATTTAAAATATAAAAATCATTAACAGAAGTAATATTTTTCTTATTCCCTCTAAAATATTTTTTCTTTTTTAATACTTTAAACACTTTTTCAAAAAAAGAATTGATTATTTTGCTTAATACAACATCTTTAACACAATCTTTTTCTAATTCTAAAATATTAAATTCTTTAATATAATCCAAAACTATAGCCTCAATTTTATCTTTTTTCACATGCATACTTCTTTTATACAAGAAATTCTAAAAAAGTCAACCAGGTTACCAATCCCGCGAAATTTTTCGAAAATTATCATCTTCTGGAAATTTATCACGCAATCGACGGAAGGACTCTCTCGCTTCTTTTATCTGACTTCGAAATCGTTCCTCCGTTAAAATTTTCACCATTTAATTCAAAACTTGTCGAAGAGATTCTACTAAATAATCACGATTTGTATCAGAAATTCCCGCGAAATTTATCCGTCCTGAATCTAATATATAAACTGAATATTTTTCGCGAAGTTTTATAATTTGAGCTGGTGAAATCTGCAAAACCCCGAACATCCCCCGACAATCTCGCAGATAATCCAGTTTTCCGTTTAAAGAATTTACTAAAAATTCGCGGCGTTCGTCCACCGCTAATCGCATCTCATCTAATTCTTGCAACCATTCCCGCGAATTATTTTTCAAAATATTTTTCATCACCATTGCCCCAAACGCTGGCGCATTCGAAATGCTTTGTCCAATTGCTTTTTGAAAATGAGATTCTAGAACTATTTTTTCTTGATTTAAATAATTCCCACTTAGCGAATTGCGAGATTTCGCTGAACCTGTTTTAAAAAATAACGCCCCACATCGATGACGATACAGACAAGCGTTTTTGGAAAAACTCACCGCCAACGCTACATTGTTTATTTCGCGAAAAGCTGTCCGCACAAACTCTAAATCCCGCGAAATTTCTAATCCCAATCCTAAATATGCCGCGTCGATCAAAACTTGAACATTATTCTTGTTCAAAATCGGAATTATTTCATGAAGTTGTTCTAAAGATAAATTTTTTCCAGTTTGATTATGCGGTTGTCCGCCTTGCAAAACAAAAACTGAATCTGCGGGCGCAGACGATAAAATTTCGTGATATTTAAGCATATTGATTTCTCCGTCTTGGGTCAGATGTGGAAAATTTATGTAATTTTTCGCGGAAAATATCCCACGATAATTATCCCAAGTTGGTACTGGTAAAATAAAATTATCAATTCTTTTTTTTCGCATAATTTCACCAAAAATTTGACACGCCTGCGTACCACCAACTGTTTGAACTTGCGCAATTTCCCGCGAAATTTCTCCCAATATAAACTCTTGAACCAAATCCAAAAACTCCAAATCACCCAACATTCCTGTATAATTAAAATTTGAACAATCTAAATTTTTCGCGGATTTTTGTACTGACGGCATCACATATGGACGCCCATGTTTATCGGCATAAACTCCAATTCCCAGATTAATTTTTCGCGGATTTTTGTCCGCTTCAAATTCCGCTAACCTAATAAAAATTGGATCCAACGGGAGCGCTTGTAAATCTTTCATTTTTCAAAAATCTACACTTCCTCTACAATACTTGCAAATGAAAATTTACACTTTGGGACCAGATAAATCTTTTAGTGCGTTAGGTTCGCGAGAATTTTTAGAAAAATTAAGTCCGGACTTGCATAAGTCCGGACTTGAAATTTCTTTAGAAAACTCCTTCCCCGAAATCTGGTCG
This sequence comes from uncultured Candidatus Peribacteria bacterium, assembly GCA_964647165.1. Classification (GTDB taxonomy): domain Bacteria; phylum Patescibacteriota; class Gracilibacteria; order UBA4473; family UBA4473; genus JALVIB01. The sequence continues at coordinate 822 of CAZYIR010000106.1, read as the reverse complement.
CGTCTCCACGAAAATCCCGCGAATTTTGCAATTTTACCGATAGAAAACACTTCCAGCAGTAGTGTTCACGAAAACATTGATGCCATTTTTGATTTTTCAAAAATCAAAATTTTCGCGGAATTTTTTCTACAAATAAATCTACATTTAATTGGTTTAAACGGAGCGATAGAATCCGAAATTGAAACGATTTATTCGCATCCCAAAGCGTTAGAGCAATGTAAAAACTTTTTGAAAAATTTCGCGGGAAAAACTGTTTCTACCGATAGCACCAGCTCCGCTTCCAAAATTGTTCGCGAAAAAAATGATAAAAAATGTGCTTTCATCGGCGGAGAATATTTAGCGGACGAGGATTTGGAAATCCTCGCGAAAAATGTCGCCAACCAGCAACACAATTTCACACGGTTTGTATTAGTGGGAAATTCTAAGTCCGGACTTGGTGCCTGCCCAAAAAAATTAAGTCCGGACTTCGATTTCTTTCCCCCTGACAAGGGGGCTAGGGGGTTGAAAGCCACGCTTATTTTTGAAACAAAACACGAAGCCGGTGCGCTCGCGAAAATTTTGACGACGATTAGCTTGCTCAACGGGAATTTGCTAAAAATTGAATCTCGCCCCATTCCCGAAAAACCACATAGTTATTCATTTTGGATTGATATTGATCTGACCGGCACACCGGAAAATTTGTTTGAAATTCTCGCGAAAAATCTCCACTCCCTACGGGTTGTCGGTGTTTATGAAGTGGGAGAAGTAATTATTATTTAATTCCTCTCAACTTTCATTGAACCATTTTTTTTATCAAAATCATATGCTGAAACAAGCTCGCTG
>CAZYIR010000105.1:0-10067 GCA_964647165.1 uncultured Candidatus Peribacteria bacterium | reverse complement strand
TACCATAAAAGGTTGTTTTAATTTGTATGTTTACTCTTTAAACTGCTATAATTTCCGCGAAAATTAATATCAAAAAATGAACTTCAACATTAATTTTGAAAAATACAAACAACTTTTTATAGAAAGTTCTTGGGATTATTTTCCTAAAATTGTTTTAGCTATTCTGGTTTGGGTAATTGGGTTTAAAATCATTCGAATTTTATTAAAAATAATTCATAAAATACTGGTAAAACAAAGAATTGCTCCAGCCGTTCGCGGATTTTTAGATAGCTTGATTTCTATTGTTTTAAAGGTTTTGGTTTTAGTCACAGTTGCCTCAATCTTGGGAGTCCCTATGACTTCTTTTATGGCGATTTTGGGAGCGGCCGGTTTAGCGATTGGTCTTTCTCTTCAAGGAAGTTTGGCAAATTTCGCGGGAGGAATTTTAATTTTATTATTTAAACCTTTTAAAATTGGAGATTACATTGCTACCAGTTTACATAGCGGAATTGTTGAAAAAATTACTATTTTCAACACAACTCTAGTGACTTTAGATAACAAAGTAATTATCATCCCCAACGGAGATCTTTCCAATAAAGAAATCACAAACTATACCGCGAAAAAAACTCGTCGAATAGATATGACTTTTGGGGTTAGTTATAATACAGATTTAAATAAAGTTCGAAAAATTTTAGAACGAATTATTAAAGAAGATCGTCGAATATTAAAAGATCCTGAACCAATGATTGTTGTTGGAGAACTTGCAGATAGTTCCGTTAATTTTTTCGTTCGTCCTTGGTGTGAAACAGATGATTATTGGGATATAAAATTTGATTTTATTGAAAAAGTAAAAAATGAGTTTGATAAAGAAGGAATTTCTATTCCTTTCCCTCAAATGGATATTCATTTAAAAAAGGGCGAATAATCTCCGCGAAATTTTGGGATTAGAGTGGTTTTTATTTGCTTTTTCCGCGAAATTTTGGCAAAACTGTTTTGGTATAAAAAAACTCTCTAGCAAGTTCCTCTTATGAATGACCGATTTTTGGAAGACTTAAAAAACCGCTTAGATATCGTAGAAATTGTGCGAAAATACGCGGAACTGAAAAAAACAGGAAAAAATTATATGTGCCGTTCTCCTTTTCGTAATGAACGAACTCCCAGTTTTTGTGTTAGTCCCGATAAACAGTTTTGGTATGATTTCGGAACATCTGAGGGCGGAGACATTATTTCTTTTTTGGAAAAAATAGAAAATTTCTCATTCATTGAAGCTGTTGAACATTTAGCTGAAATGGCTGGAATGGAAGTCCCTAAAAAAATAAATCAAACCACTGTTTCTCGCGAAAAAAAAGCAAATATTTATGATTTACACCGTCAAGCGGCAATTTTCTTTAATTCCCAACTACAAAAATCAACTGTTGCTCAAAATTATTTAAAAAATCGCGGAATTTCTGCCAAAACCATTACCGAATGGCAATTGGGATACGGAGGAGATGAATCGGACGGGTTAACTAAATATCTTTTAAATAAAGGATTTTCAACCGAAAAAATTGCCGAATCAGGAGTAGCTTTTGAGCGAGATTTTGGGAATAAAAAAATGATGGACCGATTTAGGAAACGACTGATAATCCCTATTTTTGAACCAAAAAACGGAGAAATAATTGCTTTTACGGGGCGTAATTTAAGCGGAGAAAAAAAAGTCGCCAAATATATCAATTCCCCGGAAAATCCTGTTTATCACAAAAGTTCAACTCTTTTTGGTTTACATCGAGCCAAAAAGAAAATTCGCGAAAAAAAATCTGTTATTCTGGTAGAAGGAAATTTTGATGTCATTTCAATGCATACGGTTGGAATAACAAATTGTGTTGCCACTTGTGGCACATCTTTGTCGGAAGATCATTTACGAATTTTACGACGAATGACTAAAAATATTGTATTGGCTTTTGATGCTGATTTGGCTGGTAAAAAAGCAACTTTACGCGCCGTAGAAATGTGTTTAAAAATGGAATTAAGTCCGCGTATCGTAGAAATTTCGCAGGGAAAAGATTTAGATGAAATGCTGCAAAAAGACGAAAACTCCGCGAAATTAGCGGTAAAAAATGCCCGGAAAGCGTTAGATTTTTTATTTGAAAAATTTGCCGCGAAAAATTTAAATGGATCTGTTGATGGTGAAGAAAAATTTTTAGATTCGTTTTTCTTCTTTTTAAAGTTGGTTAAAAGACCCATTGAAGTTGATGATTTTTTAGACAAAATTTCGCGGAAATTAAAAAGATCCAGAACGGTAATTGAAGCTGAATTTAAGCGATACATAAGCAAAAACAAACAACCGGAAAAAATTCGAAAATCTCGCGAAAAAAAGAAAAAACTATCTCACGAAGAAAATTTCGCTGGATTTATCGGTGCTTTTCCTAAAATTTCGCGGAAACTGGTGGCAGAAAAAGTAGAGGCGTTTTTGAAATATTTTAACGAAGAACTTCCCCGCGAAATTTTACATAAATTTTTTACAAATCAGGAACTTTCCGCTGAAGAAAAAATTAATTTTAATGCCTGGATAGTAAAACAAGAAAATCTTTATGGCGAAATGTTCTCGGTGGATAATCAAAAAAAAGAATTCAAAAAATTTTTCGCGAAACTAAAAAATAAAAAACAAAAAAAAGCTCGCGTTAAACAGGATCTGGAACGATTCTATGCTATGCAAAAATAAAAAAAAACTTAAAAAAAATTTCCGCGAAATTTAATTAACTTGCACTAAAAACAATAGTTTGTATCATATTTGTGCTCAATGAAAAAAAGATTTTTGGCTTGGTTGATGATTTTCCCGTTTTTTTTCGCGGGACCGGCCAGTGCGCAAAATAAAGTTTATAAACCATTAAGCCTTGTTTTTAATGACCAAATCTATAAATTGGATTTTAAAGTTAACCCTGATTTGATATCCAAAACTCCGCGATATTTTTGGAAAATAAATAACCAAAAAGTTCCGCTGGATCTAAATCAAGAAATCCTCGCCCAAGATGATCTAATACAAGTAGAAACTGTTTTTGAAGAAGAAATTTCGCGGGACTATTTGAAAAAACTTTTTGATGAGATGTTTAACATTGGTGATGAAACAAATAGTTTTGTAAAAATTTCGCGGGACAAAACGGGAAAAATAATGTTTTCTGGAGTTCCTCATTCCGGATATGACATAAAATTTGAAAAATTCTACAAACTGGTAAATGACGGATTTAAAAAAAGAGTCAAATATATTCGAATCCCCGCGAAAAAAAAGTTTTCTCGAGTGATTGTTGAAGACAAAGAACTCCAAAAAAGAGGGATTAAAGAAGTTATAGCCATTGGTGAATCAAATTTTGCCGGATCTTCTTGGGCGAGACGAAAAAATATCTCTGTCGCTGCCGGTCTGTACAACGGATTAATTATTCCGCGCGGAAAAATATTTTCTTTCAACGAAGTTTTACAAGATGTTTCTGAGGCTCGCGGATTTGTGAGAGAATTAGTTATAAAAGGAAATAAAACAGAAAAAGAATATGGTGGTGGCGTTTGCCAAGTTTCAACAACAGTTTTTCGCGCAGCTTTTCTGGGTGGGCTAGATATTATCAAAAGACGAAGTCATTCTTACGCAGTCCCTTATTATAAACCACATGGGCTTGATGCTACGATTTATCTGGGAGTTCAAGATTTTAAGTTTAAGAATGATACTCCAGGAGATATTTTGATACAAACTGTTGTAAATTCTGAAAAAAATGAATTGAAATTTATTTTTTACGGAACTCGCGATAATCGAGAGGTGGAAATTGAAGGTCCCTTTATCTCCAGTTATCGCCGAGCCCCCGAACCGATTATTGAAAAAACAGACCAACTCCCGCCCGGAGAAAAATATCTACAATCATATGCACATGATGGTTTTTTTACTCGCTGGCGCCGACACATAAAATTGGCAAACGGAGAAAATAAAGAAGAACTTTTAAATTCCAATTATCGCCCTTGGCCGGCCCGAATTTTGCTGGGAGTACCTCCCGAAGAATTGGAATAAAAAAGGAATAAAAAAAGTTGAAATAAAAGATTCGCGGAAAACAATTACTTGTTTTTTTCTTATTTTTCAGGTATAATTTCTGGATTCTACTCATATTATATTTGACCAAAAAATGTGATCAATGTAGAATTTTCGCGAAATATTTATATAGCAAAAACATAAACGATGATAAGTGTCTTAATAAGCTTAATAACCCTCTTTACGTCAACCACTTATGCGGAAGCTCCCGTTCCGTATATTGAAGAAAATACTCAAGAGTATTTAAAAAACGGTAGTATTGAAAAGGAATTGGACTTTGGAACAACCAAAACTCCGCGATTTTTTACTCGAACGGAATGGGGCGCAGATGAATCACTTCGTCTTGCCAGGAAAATAAATAACGGAAGTAAATGGTATCAGATAGAAATAAACGCTCTTCCTGAAAAATATCGTCCAGAAACAATTCGACGAACAGATGATAATGGAAATCCTTTGTTTTGGCCGATAATGGAAAATAAAAATATCGCGAAATTTGTAATCCATCATACTGCGGAAAATCTACAATCTGAAAGAGGGCGAACTCCCAAAGAAATTATGCGAGCCATTTATCGTTATCACACTTTAGTTAGAGGTTGGGGAGATATTGGATATAATTTTGTAATTGACCGTTTCGGAAATGTTTATGAAGGACGAGCCGGATACGAAAAAAACAAACGAATTCCGGTCGGGGCGCATGTTTCTTTTCGAAATGTAGGAACAGTGGGAATCGCTTTAATGGGAAATTTTCAAACCGAACAACCAACAAAAGCGCAAATGAATGTTTTGGCTTTGCTTATTTCTGATCTGGGCCGACAACTAAATGTTGATCCTTTGAGTCATTCTGTCTTTCACGGAAAAGATATGCCAAACATTGTTGTTCACGGTCAGATTGCCGCTCCGGGACACGGGACCGCCTGTGCCGGAAGAAATATGTATAAGAAACTTCCTGAATTACGACAAAAAGTCGCGAAATTTACAGCTGAACTAAAATCATTTGCTAAAAACGGGTATCGAACCGGACTAGATTTTTTGACCGGGCCTTCTTCTCGCAGTCGACTTTTGAATAGGAACTATCAAAAAAAACTAAAACATACTCTTAATCCGATTTGGGTTTATAAGCCTGAACAACTTCCTTTAATTCGTCGCAATGAATCAAAAACCATTGATATAAAGGTTCGAAACGAAAGTAACGTTTCTTGGCGAAAATCTCTCTCGCTCGTTCCGACAAATGTCCCGGACGGGATGGTAGTTTCCAAATTTTATTTAATCGGAAATACTGATTCTGGGAAAAATGGAATTTTTCGCGGAAAAATCTATGTTAAAAACTTACCAAACGGACGATATGCTTTTAAGTTAGTTCCTAAATTTCTAGGGAAAAACACTATAGATTCTCAAATGAAAAGAGCTACTTTCGAGTATGAAGTGCGGGTTATTGGTGATAAAAACTCTTTAACGGCTTCTATTCGCGACACCTCGTTTTTCAAAAACTTACAGACAAATTCTTTTTCTTTTAAAAAGACAAAAACTGAAACAAAAACTAACAGCAAACGAAAAGGCTTGGGAGAATTTTTCGCGAAAAAAAGACCGTCGGTTTCTTCTGCAAGCTTAAACTACGGACCTCCGGTAAAAATAAAGTTGGCTGGATTCAAAAAAAGTTATGAAGAAATTCAAGCCAGCCAAACAATGGTTGTCTGGAAAAATTCCCGCGAAAAAATTGCGAAAATCCCTGCTTATACTCCAGTAAAAATTTTATTTAGAAAATCAGGCAACAAAGACGAAATTTCTTTAACTGTCGGACAAAAAAATTGGGTGTTTTCGGGAATGGACAAAATTACTTTTTCTTCGGCTGGATTTTTAGAATTACTTAAATACCGCAATCCTCGTTTTGGTTCAGACAAAATAAAATACAATAAATTTCGCGGAAAATTACATTTCAAAATTGATCGTGATTCTCATCAATTAATTGTCATTAACGAACTTCCTTTAGAACAGTATTTATGGGGGCTGGGAGAAGAACCAAGCACCGAACCGTTAAACAAGAAACGGACAATTTTCATTTTAGCCAGATCTTATGCTTATGTTTATTCTGGGAAACGGCGAAAATTTAACCGTTATGATTACGATTTGGAAGATGACCCGCGAACTTCTCAACTTTATTTGGGATATGACTGGGAACGATATCATGGTAACCAAAAAGAAATAGTCTCTCAAACCAAAGGACAGGTCTTGTATTCAAACAAGGCTGGACGAGTTGTTATTGGTCCTTATTTTACCCAAAGTGCCGGATATTCCGTCAATCCCTGGCGAACGCAATATCCATGGGCTCGTGAACGAGAACTTCCTTATGATAGAGGATTAAAACAACGAGGGCATGGAGTCGGATTATCAGGACATTCCGCGAAAATTTTGGCGGAAAAAGGCGCTACCGTGCAGGAAATTATTGATTACTTTTTTGATGGACTGAGCTTGAAAAGAGTTTATTAAAGTTCGTATAATCTCTAATCAGCTGAAATATTGATTTTAAAAAAAATCACGGTATTAAAAAAAATTCACGATATTTAAAAATATTAAAAATTTCGCGGACAAAAAACTGGGGCGAACGGTGGGGATCGAACCCACGGCCAGCTGGACCACAACCAGCTGCTCTACCACTGAGCTACGTTCGCCGTATAGCAATAAATTGCAGGAATAAACGGTAAAGCGAAAAGAATTGTAAATAGTTTCATCATTTTGGCAAATTTTTCGCGGAATTCACGGAAAATGAAGAAAAATAATACATTAAAAGAAAATTATTAAAGAAAAGATAAATTTTGTTTAAGGAATTTTGCGCGAAATTTCTCTTTTGGAAAAGGTTAAATAAATAAAAATGGTAATTTCCCGCGAAAAAATCTTGACAGAAAATGTTTACAAAATAGAATCGCCCAGCTTTTTTGACGAAAAATTATGCTTCAACCTAAGAAAACAAAACACAGAAAGCAGTTTCGCTTGCGTTCGCAATCGAAAGGAATTTCTACCCGAGGAGCAACTATCGCTTTCGGAGAAATTGGGATTAAAACTATTCAAGCTGGAGAAATTACTGCTAGACAGATTGAAGCTGCTCGTCGTGTAATTTCGCGAGCTTCTAAACGAGGTGGAAAAACTTGGATTAGAATTTTCCCTGATAAGGTTTTAACTTCCAAAGGAGCAGAAGTGCCAATGGGATCTGGGAAAGGATCTCCGGACAAATGGGTTTGCCAAGTAAAACCGGGACGAATTTTGTTTGAGATGGCCGGTTCTGATATGGCTACTATGAAAGAAGCTTTGCGTTTGGCGATTTATAAATTGCCAGTTAAATGTAAAATTATTACTCCAGAAATTTAAAAAATGAAAATTCAAGAACTACGACAAATGACTCCTAAGAAGTTACGCGAAGAATTAATTAAAACGCGTCGAGAATTGGGAAGTGTAAAATTTCGCGCAAAAACAGGACAAAATCAAAATACCGCTCAGATTTCTAAATTAAGAAAGAAAATCGCGCGGATTTTGACTATTTTAAAAGAAATGGAATTAACCGCTAAAAAATAATGATTACAAAAAAAGGAACGGTTGTGAAAGTTATTGATGATAATACTGCAAAAGTTGAAGTACACAGTTATCGTCAACATAAAATTTATAAGAAAAGATACCGAATAACAAAACGGTTCTTGGTGGATACTTCTCAGAAATTAGAAGTTGGACAAAAGGTTGAAATTGAACAATGTCGACCTGTTTCCAAACGAAAACACTGGAAATTAGTAGTTAATCCCGCGAAAAAATGATTCAACATATGTCTTGGTTACAAGTAGCAGATAACACTGGAGCAAAAAAAGTTATGTGTATTAAAGTGCTCGGTGGATCTAAAAGACGATATGCTCGTGTCGGTGATATTATCGTCTGCACGGTTAAAGAAGCCGCTCCAAAAGGAGTGGTTAAGAAAAAATCCGTACAAAAAGCGGTGGTAGTTCGAACCAAAAAAGATATTCGACGACCTGACGGATCTGTTTTGCGTTTTGATGACAACGCTGTTGTGATTATTAATAACGAAAAACAACCTAAAGGAACTCGTGTTTTTGGGCCGGTAGCTCGTGAATTACGGGCCAAAGGTTATCAAAAAATTATTTCGTTAGCTCCTGAAGTATTATAAAATGAAATTTAGAGTAAATGACGCTGTCGTAATTATCGCGGGTAAAGATCGCGGAAAAGCTGGTAAAATAATCAAAGTTTTGCCTAAAAAAGGCCGAGTGGTTGTAGAAGGAGTAAATAAAATGATTAAACATGTTAAAGGGCGAAATGGTGAAGCCGGAGAGAGAGTGGAATTTTTTGCTCCACTGGATGTTTCTAATGTGGCTATCGCTGATCCTAAAGACGGAAAACCTTCCAAAATAGGTTATCGTGTAGAAGGAAAAACCAAAATTCGTTTTGCGCGAAAATCTGGAACTGTTTTGCCGACAGGTAGCAAAAAAATAGCTAAAAAAGTTGTTAAAAAATAATAAAAGATGAAATCTGAATTATACGAAAAATACATCAAAGAAATTCGCGGAAAATTACAGAAGGATTTAGGAATTAAAAATCCGATGGAAGTTCCTCGTATAGAAAAAATTGTTATTAATGCTGGTATTGGTTCTTACTTAAATAAGCTTGGATCCAAAGACACTTCTTATATTGTAGAATGTTTAGCTAATATTGCCGGACAAAAACCGGTTATAAATAAAGCGAAATTATCTGTTTCTAATTTTAAATTAAGAGAAGGAATGCCGGTTGGAGTATCTGTAACTTTACGCAAAGACCGTGCTTATAATTTTTTATATAAATTGATAAATTTAGTTTATCCCCGAGTTCGTGATTTTCGCGGAGTTCATGGAAACCCTTTTGATAAAGAAGGAAATTGTTCTGTAGGATTCAAAGATCACACTGTATTTATGGAAGTAGAAAAACCGGAGAATTCAAACAAAATCTTTGGTCTTCAAGTAACAATCGTAACTTCTACAAAAAATCGCGAACATGCTCGAGCTCTGTTAACTGAGTTCGGTTTCCCTTTTAGAAAAAATCTTAAAAAACAATAAATCATGGCTCGAAAAGCAATTGTCGTCAAATCTCGGAAATTTATGGAACGCTATCTTTTAGCTAAAAAAGAGGGGCGTAAAATAAAAAAGTCAACTCAAGCTTATAATCGTTGCAGTTTATGTGGACGACCACATGGTTATATGCGAGATTTTGGAATTTGCCGTGTTTGCTTTCGAGAATTAGCTGAAAAAGCACAAATTCCTGGTGTTAAAAAATCTTCTTGGTAAAAATAATCTAAAAAAATGATAGACCCTATTGCCGACTTCTTAACTAGAATCCGTAACGCTCAAATGGCTTCTCATTCTGAGTTAGTTGTTCCTTATTCAAAAATCAAACACTCTATAGCAGAAGTTATGAAAAAAAATAACTTTTTGACTAGTGTTGAGAAAAAAAAGGACGAAAATGGAAAATTTGATGTATTAGTGTTGGGTCTGCCCGCGAAAAAATTAACTTTAAAAAGAATTTCTAAATGTGGACAACGTATTTACACATCTGCTAACAATATTCGCAAGGTAACAAGTGGATATGGAATAGCAATTATTTCTACTTCAAAAGGAATTATGACAGGATATGAAGCTCGTGCTTTAAACATTGGAGGAGAATATTTATGTGAAGTATCTTAAAAAATTACGAAAAAATCCTCAAAAAACTTCAAGACAGGTTTTAAGGCCTGTTTTTTTGTAATTAATTTTCCGCGAAAAAATAAACACAACCACCGTCATTGCGAGTGGATTTGTTGTTTCTTTTCCTGTTGAGCGTGGCAATCTCCAAAAAGTCCGCGAAATTTTCTGCGCTAAAATCAATCAATTCCCTATTCCTGAGTGGAAGGCGGAAGGAAAAATAAAATTGAATCGAAGGATCTTCCGTTTATTTTTAAAACCAGCGGAAGACCCGTTCGACTTCTGGTTTTTGAAAAGTATTTGTCACTCAGGGATAGGAAAATATAAAAATTTCGCGGAGT
>CAZYIR010000104.1:0-4628 GCA_964647165.1 uncultured Candidatus Peribacteria bacterium | reverse complement strand
ATTTGTATCAACTGTTTTTTTATTGGTATCATTAGCATTAGTAGCAATCTCATAATCAAATTTTTGAACCGGCTCTCCTATATAAATAAATTTCGCGGGATTTCCACTTGCCGATAACGATTTTAAAAGATTTTTCATAATTTTTTTTGTTAAATCAGGATATTATACCTGAAATAACATAAAAAATCAAACATTTTAAATATGTGTTTTTAGTTTTCCGCGAAATTTTAATTACCCCAACTGACAACGGCGTCTTTCATGGCGTTCCGCCAAATCAATATCAGTGGTTAAAAAAGTTTTTACAATTTCCTGCCAAGGGTCAAAAAATTGTGTCCGTCCTCCCATTGATAAAACTTGTGCACCATTGTGTTGTCGCCCTAATTTCGCGAGTTCTACCGTGTTCGCCAGCACACACCTAATTCCGCGAACTTTATTCGCCGCAATTCCAATCCCTACCCCCGATCCGCAAATCACAATTCCTCGCGAATTTTTATCCGCCAAAACCGCTTCCCCCACAGCACGCCCAAATTGCGGATAATCTACACTTTCCGTTGAATCACAACCCAAATCCTCTACCTCAATTCCCGCGAAATTTTCAGATAAATATTCTTTTACCTTTTGTTTTAATTCAAATCCACCGTGATCGGAACCGATATAAATTTTTTTCATCCTTGTTATTTTATTTAAAAACAAAAAAAATACAATTTCCAAATATACACTAAAATTTCGCGGAAATTTGTTTTAATATTTTAAAAAAATAGTTTAGAATTCTCCAGATGAAAAAAGGAGACAAAATTCTGATAATTGGTTCTGGTCCTTATACTATCGGTAGTTCTGTCGAGTTTGATTGGTGTGGAGTGCAAGTTTTAAGAACATTGAAGCAACTCGGATTTAAAACGGTTTTTATTAATTCAAATCCGGAAACTGTTTCTACCGATTTTGACGAATGTGATCGACTCTATTTTGAAGAATTAACAACAGAAAAAGTGTTGGATATTTGTAAAAAAGAACAACCAGATGGAATAATTTTTTCAACGGGAGGACAAATCGCGCAAAATATGGCACAAACCCTGCATGAAGCTGGCTTAAATTTACTTGGAACATCAGTTGAATCTGTTGATCGTTGTGAAGACCGCGGAAAATTCTCGGAAATGTGTGATTATCTAAATATTAATCAACCGGCTTGGGCTAGTTTCAATGATTTAAAAGAAGCTTTTAAATTCGCGGAAAAAGTTGGGTATCCGGTTTTGGTACGACCATCATTCGTTCTTTCCGGAGCGGCAATGGCTGTAGCAATGAATGAAGAACAACTTCGCGATTTTTTGAACACAGCAGTTGGAACAGGAAAAGAAAATACTTCTGTGGTAATAACTAAGTTTGAAGAAAACTCCAAAGAAGTGGAGTTTGACGGTGTTGCGCAAAACGGAGAAATTATCTGCTCGGCGATCGCTGAACATGTCGAAAATGCGGGAGTGCATTCTGGTGATGCAACAATTGTCCTCCCACCGCAATATTTATATTTAGAAACAGTGCGACGAGTCCGAAATGTCGCGAAAAAATTAGCAAAAGAATTAAATATTACGGGACCATTTAATATCCAATTTCTCGCAAAACAAAACGAAATCAAGGTTATTGAATGTAATTTGCGCGCCAGTCGAAGTTTTCCGTTTGCCTCAAAGGTTTTGAACCAAAATTTCGCGGGAATTGCGGCAAAAGTTCTAGTCGGTGAAAAAATAACACCACAGGAAAAAGATCTTTTAGAAACCAATAAAGTTGGAGTTAAAGCGGCTCAATTTTCATTTTCACGATTGAAAGGAGCTGATCCGGCTTTGGGGGTAGAAATGAGTTCAACTGGAGAAGTGGCTTGTTTTGGTGACACTGAAGAAGAAGCTTTTCTAAAAAGTATGATCTCCACTGGATTTGTTATGCCTAAACCCGGCTCAAAAATACTTATTACATTGGGAAAACTTCGTGATAAAGTTGATTTTAGACCAACTGCTGGAAAGTTCTTAAAACTTGGTTTTAAATTGATCGCCACTGAAAAAACCGCGAAATTATTTAATGAACATCATCTTCCTTGTGAGACTGTTTACAAAATTTCAGAAGACAAACATCCTAATGTCGCAGACTTAATTGCTAACAAAGAGGTTTCTCTGGTTATAAATACTCCAAATAAATTTTCACACGAAGAAATCACCGATGGATATTTAATACGCCGCACGGCAATTGATGCCAATATTCCTCTTATAATCAATCTTCAAGTAGCTAAACTTCTGGTAAAATCTTTAGAAAAATTCCCGAGTATGGAAGATTTACCTATTTAAGAAAAAATTTCGCGAATTTTTTAAAAAAACTGTTAAGTTAGTATTAAAAAGGAATAACGGTTTTTTATATTTTAAAACATTTTAAATAACGAGCGCAAGTCAAATTAACAAAAATCGCTTGCCAAAGGGAAATCCGAAAGACTACAATTCGCGTAGCTTATTTTTATATTTTCTAACCCCTTAAAAAATGGCTTACTCAAAAGGAGACCTAGTAGCTTCAATGGCTGCTCAAACAGGTGCAACAAAAAAAATGGCAGCTGACATGCTTGACGCTATGTTAGACGCTATTACAGGAGAACTAATGAAAGGAGGATCTGTTACTTTGACAGGATTCGGAACTTTCAAAGTTTCTAAAAGAGCTGCTCGAAACGGAGTTAACCCACAAACTGGTGCAAAAATTAAAATTGCTGCTCGAACAGTTGCTCAATTTAAAGCTGGTAAAAAACTAAAAGAAGCTGTTAACTAATTTATTTAATTGCTTTGTTTAAAGAAAAACCGCGAAATTTCGCGGTTTTTTTTATAAAAAATTTCCTTATTTCCGCTGTTTATCATAAGAAACAAAAAACTCCGCGAAATTTTAACTTAATTGATATATGGTGTAAGCGTCTAAACTGGAGGACATTGCATTATCATCCAAAGGTAAAGCTCTCTCTTTAATCGGAACTGAACTTCCATCACAAACTTCTAAAGGATTACTTGAATTAACGGCAATTATTCCGTTTGGTGTACCTTTCGCGAAAAATTTCGGTTCTTCTTCTCCGCATACCACTACAAAAAAATCATTTTTATTCGCGGAATAACCGAAAAAATAATGATAATCTCCCTCCACTTTAATTCCACTGATAGAATGTGTTTTCAAAATATTCAACACTTGATTTTTATTTAAATCAAAATTGTTTTTTTCTTTTTTAACTCGATCTAAACGAACCAAAGTAGAAATTGTGTCCACTTCGCTCTTCCGAAAACTGTCTCGTCCTCTTTTTAAATGATTTTGAAAAATCACAACCGCAATCGTCGTCAACATTGCTACAATAACAATCACCACTATTAACTCAATCATTGTAAAACCTGTCTGTTTTTTCCGCGAAATTTTCTTAAAAGTTCTCATTTTATTTCTAACTGAAGTAATACTACCTTCTTTCTTCTCTATCTTCAAATAAAAACCATTAAAATTAATTTTTCGCGAAATTTTTATATTTTTTTCAAAACTTCTTGAATTCGTTCGGTAGCGTTTATTTCGCTTGGAAACTGAAAATCCTCTCCTGTCATTCGTTCATAAAGTTCAATATATTTCATTGCCGCTTCAACTCGCAAATCATCATGTAAAAATTTCGCGGGATTTACCGATAAATCATTTACATCATATCCTTGATTAACAATTGCCTCACGCACAAATTCCTTACTTAATGCCTCCGGAGCCAATCCTTGCGCCATTCTTTCTTCATAAGTTTCAGCAATCCAGTATCGCGAACTATCCGGTGTATGTACCTCATCGATAACAATAAGGTTGCCATCACTATCAATCCCCATTTCATATTTTGTGTCGACTAAAATCAAACCGTGTTCTCTCGCGATTTTTTGCCCGAGAGCAAACATTTTTAAAGCATATTCTTCCGCCAGATTATAAATTTCCTCGGAAACTAATCCTTGAGAAATTATTTCTTCGCGAGAAATTGCTTCATCATGCATTCCAGCTTCAGTTGGTTTGGTTGTGGGTGTAATAATTGGTTCTGGAAATTTTTCATTTTTTTTCATTCCTTCCGGCATAACTAATCCGCAAATTTCACGATTTAAGTTTTGGTAAGCATACCAAGAAGAAGTCTTGGTTGTTCCCGTCAAATATCCGCGAACAATTATCTCAATCGGCAAAACTTTCACCGATTTTACTAATGATACATTTGGATCAGGAACCGAAATCATATGATGTGGAACAACTCCGTCTAATTTTTTAAACCACCAAGCTGTAATTTGGTTTAGAACTTGCCCTTTAAAAGGAACTGTTCCCAAAATAAAATCAAAAGCCGAAATCCTATCCGTTACGACAATGGCTCGTTTGTTATCTTTTAATTCAAAACTTTCGCGAACTTTTCCGGAGTGTTGAGCCAATGCTTGAGGAAAATTTATTTTATCAACTGTAAAATTAAGAGCTTTTTTGATTCGGTCTTTCATTTTTAGGGATTTTTAAAAAATATCACGAAAATTATCCCTAATTTTTAAAAATTTACAAAAATTTCGCGGGATTTTATTGTTTACCAATTACTCCACTAATTTTATTTTTTGGTGATTGGGTTTTTCCCCTTCCCC
>CAZYIR010000103.1:0-5080 GCA_964647165.1 uncultured Candidatus Peribacteria bacterium | reverse complement strand
CCTTGATAATTTATTAGATAGAATTACCGAAAATGATGAGATTGGATTAATTTCGAAATTTGAAAACATTCAGAATGCTTTAAAAGCCGAGTTGAATATGGCAAAATATACAATTTGGATTGCAGTTGCTTGGTTTACAGATACAGAGTTAGCTAATCTACTTTATTTAAAATCAAAAGAAGGTATTAATATTCAAATACTCTTAAATGATGATAAAATTAATTCAAAATTAAAAAATAAACTGAATGATTTCTTTGAAGTTTATTGGATTTATAAAGAAGACAAATTTAATAAATTAATGCATAATAAATTTTGTATAATCGACTTGAAAACAGTTGTTCACGGTTCTTATAATTGGACAAATAAAGCTGAATATAATGATGAAACAATTTCTATAATTCATAATAGGTTTTCAGCAGAAGAATTTGCATTACAATTTTTAAAATTAAAAAGAGAATTAATAAAATAACAGCACACAACAACAAATATAGTGTATTTAGCAGATAGTAGAAATATAAAAATTAGTCATAGTTTTAAAATTAAGCATTTCAAAACGCCCAACTTCTCATATTGCCACCGTTCTCCGCGAAATTTTAGAAAATTATAGATAACTTGCCTTATTTTTTTTATTTCATAAGATATCAGCGGTTTAAACAAATATAAATTTCTTAATTTTAAAAAAATGGCTAAAAAATCAACTAACAACAGTTTGGCGATTGCAATCGTTTTTGCTGCAATTCTAATTGCCGGAGCGATTTTCTTTAACGCTACTAAATCTTCCTCTGAAGACGAAATGGATTTAGATGCAAAAATCGCGCAAGGAATTGAAAATTATGTTAAAAAACAACAAGAAGAAGCTCGAAAAGCACAAGAAGAAGCTCGTAAACCTAAAAAAGTGGAAGGAGTTTCTATCGATGATGATGCTATTTTGGGTGATCCCGATGCTCCTGTTACAATTGTGGAATTCTCAGATTATGAATGTCCTTTCTGTAAAAAGAATTTTCAACAAGTTTTACCTAAAATAAAGGAAAAATATATTGATACTGGAAAAGTTAAATATGTTTTCCGCGATTTTCCGCTTCCTTTCCATGAACCAATTGCTACCCAAGAAGCATTGGCCGCAGAATGTGCTGGTGACTTGGGCGGAGATGCCAAATATTATGAGTTTCATGATGAACTTTATCGAACAACTAAATCAAATAAAGGTTTAGAAAAATATCAGTTATATGAAATTGCCGCGAAAGTTGGCTTGGATGCTGATGCTTTTAAAGAATGTTTAGATTCTGAAAAATTCAAAGAAGAAATCCAAAAAGATATGGAGGACGGAGCTCGTTACGGAGTGACTGGAACTCCAGGATTCTTTGTTAACGGTTGGTTTATTAAAGGAGCTTATCCGTTCTCAGAATTTGAAAAATTCATTGAAAAAGAACTGGCCGCTGCTGAAAAAAAATAAAATTTCGCGGAAAAAAATAACAAAAAATTACCTAAAAAGGAGCGAAAAATCGCTCCTTTTTGATTTGAAAAGAAATATCATTTTGCTTGCGCCAATTCCCTCGCTCGCTTCAGTCCAGCTTGGCAAGATTTGTTTAAAATTTCCGTAAGCTGGGCAAAACTCTCTTGATTTAAAATATTCCCCGCGAAAATTTCGCTTAAAATATGTTCAATATTATGACTTTCGAGGTATTCAATCATTGCTTGCGTCGTTCCGTTTTTAGAAGTTACGCTGGCTCTAATCTCCGCGAAATTTTTATATTTAGCAATAAGTTCTTCCGTTCCGATGAAAGTTTGGTTGATGATTTCCGCTGTTCGTCCTCGAATAAAATCGACTTCTTGCGCCAGTTCGACAATAATTTTTTCCAGATTATAAAAAAATTCGCGCACACGCGGATCGTCTTTGGAAATTTTTAAAACATGATGAATTTTTTCGCGAAAAAAAACAATCACTCCTATCATTGAAGCGCTAAAAATTGTTCCTTTATCAATTTCTTCCGTTGTTTCTACGCGATAAGTTGCTCCACTGGCTTTGAAAAAAGTTTCTACCAAAACTTTCTCATCTTCATTGAAATTTCGCGAAAATTTCAAAAAAGTACACCCTTCGCCAACCACCGATCCTCGATTGGGCATCGCCCGCACAATCTTGGCTCCGCGAAATTTTGCTTGTATTTCCTCCTCAGTGATACCAGCAATAATTGAAACTACAATTTTACCTTCCAGATTCTCATAAACCTGTTCTGCTCGTAAATCAGGCTGTTTGTAGCCCAGAAAAATAAGATCATATTGTGTAATTTCTTGGTGGTTTGTGGAAAATTTAATATTTTTTTCGCGCGATTTCCCAGTTCTCGTGACAGCTAAACATTTTTTATTATCAATAATTTGATTATCTAAAAGTTTTCGCGTAATTCCTTGAATCATCGCTCCGTATCCCAAAAAAGCAATTTTAAGATCAGTTAAATTCATTGTTTCAATATAATTTAGTGTTTCCATTTTAATTATTTTGTTAGTTATAAAAAATTATTAAAAAGAGTTTCCGCGAAATTTGGGGACAATCCAAACTTGCGAACTCTTGTTTTTTATAAAAAAAACGCCTGACTTATTGGAGCCTGGCGGGAAAAGTTTCGTTTTCTATTATTCTAAAACTCACCGTCCCGCGGGGCAGAATGGTGGGCAAGGAACAATAGCGAATTTATTTAAATCCATTACGCGCTGATTTTAAAGTTCGTCTTAATGTTGTCAAAATTTAATGTTATTAAAAAATTCGCGGAAACTTTTTATTTAAAAAGAATTTTTATTAATTCCGGAACGGTTTTTATTTCTATGGTCTTAATTTTAAATTTTTGCCGAAGTTGTTCTGCGACTTTTCCGCGAAATTTTGGAACAAGTGCTTTTTTGAATCCCAGTTTCTCAGCTTCCAACAATCTTCTTTCGAGGTGTCCTACTTGACGAACCTCTCCCGCCAACCCCACTTCACCTAAAATAATTGTATCGGCTGGAATCTCTTTTTCCAAACGAGAAGATAAAATCGCGGCACAAATCGCTAAATCGGCAGCCGGCTCTTTAATTTTCATGCCTCCGACTATACTCAAATAAGCATCATATTCACCACATTTAAAAGGAGTAAACTTGGAAATCACCGCTAATAAAAGATGAAATTTCGCGAGCGGAATACCACTGGCTGTGCGGCGCGGTTGTCCAAAATTCGTGCGTAAAGTTAAAACTTGGATTTCCATTAAAAAATTTCGCGAACCTTCGCGCACTACGGAAATTGCCGATCCCGAAGAATTTTCAGCTCGTTCCGCCAGAAAAAATTCAGAAGGATTTTGTAATTCAAAAAGACCCGTTTCTCTCATTTCAAAAACACCCACTTCCAAAGTTGATCCAAACCTGTTTTTGGGAGACCTTAAAATGCGAATTTCTGAATTATTATCTCCTTCCAATCGCAAAACAACATCTACAATATGTTCTAAAACTTTCGGTCCAGCCAGTTCATCGTTTTTGGTAACATGCCCAATAATTAAAATTGTTGTCCCCGTGCTTTTGGCGATTTGTAAAAGCGTTTCTGCCGATTCTTTAATTTGCGAAATTGTTCCAAATCTGGAATCTTCTCCCGCAATCATTTGAATTGAATCAATTACCGCCAAGCTTGGAGCGTTTTTAGAGATTGTTTCACAGATATCTTCTAAAGAATTTGTCGCGAAAATAGAACTTTTCATAGCTTCAAAATCCTTTGGTTTTTTAAAAAAAAGTCTTTGCCCTCGACTCATAATTTGCTCCACCGACTCTTCTCCAGAAAAATAAAAAGCGTTCTCAATTTCCGCGAAAATTTGTAAAGAAAGAGTTGATTTTCCAATTCCTGGCGCTCCTCCAAATAAAACCAAACTTCCCGGAAAAAAACCACCTCCCAAAACACGATCAACCTCTGAAATTTTCGCGGAAATTCGCTCAGTAGTTTTAGAAGAACGAGAATTGGCAACCTTTTTACTCAAATCTTGCCCTTTGTTTGATTTTTTTCCGCGAATTTTTGTTTCACGAAATTCTTTAATGGTATTCCATTCTTTACATGACGGACATTGCCCGGACCATTTTGCAAAAGTGTCCCCACATTCCGTACAAAACCATTTTTCACTATTTTTTGTCATCACAAATAGTTTAACAAAATAAGAAAAAAATCATATTCCCCGTTTCTATAAAAACTAAATCAAATCATTCTCCAGTAAAAAGCGTTTTAAGTCTGTTAATTTCGCGAATTTTTTATCTGCCAATGATAAATCTAAGTTTTCAGTTTGTTTAGTCGGAACTGTATAAACGGTCATTCCAGCGTCTTTTCCGGCTTTAATCCCACGCGGAGAATCTTCGATAACTAAACAATTTTTGGGATTCACGCCGGCTTTTTCCGCCGCGAGTAAATAACCTTCTGGAGATGGTTTAGATTTCGCAACATCTTCATTAACTATCCAAAATTTAAAATACGACAAAAGTCCGGTTTGGTTATGAATTTGTAAAAAATGGCGAAGTGGTGCGGCTGTCACAGCTGCCGTCAAAATTTCGCGGGATTTTAAAGTTTTTAAAAAATCAACAACTCCAGGTAATGGTGTAATTTTTTGCGAAAGTTTTTCTTCATATCGCCGGTCGCGAATTTTTCGAAATTCTTCAATTTTTTCGCTGGAAATTCCCTGTTCTGCCAACCACCCGCGAATCCCAATTCCTTTGGTGTATCCATATTCTTGGTATTTTGGGAGTGGAAAAGGAAGACCAAACAAATCCCGCGAAATTTCATCACAAGCGGAAGCGTAAAACTTTTCTGTGTCGACCAAAATCCCATCATTGTCCAAAAAAATCGCCTCAAATTGTCTCATCAAAGCGATTTTAGTGATTTTTGATGATAAGAGAAATTTCGCGGGACTTTAACTTGCTTTTTATCAGAATAATGTTATATTGCTGGTGATTTATATTTATTAACTTTTAAAAAAGATGACAGAAAACGGACCAGTCTTTAACGGTGAAGAGATTGTTGCTGATGAATTTGAGGTATATACAAAAATGCTTGGAAGGAAAAATACTAAAGGAGAAAAGCGATATAAGA
>CAZYIR010000102.1:0-6094 GCA_964647165.1 uncultured Candidatus Peribacteria bacterium | reverse complement strand
TTGTTTTTCTCCGCGAAATAATTTTTGAATAGTTCCATCATCAGACAAAATATAAACTGCTCCATCAATGGCAAAACTGATTGCTCGAGACAAATCAGCTCCTTGATTATAAGCAATTGCTCCAGAGTAATTATTCTTTCGTCGTTCGTATTTCCAAATTTGATTTTCTACGGGGTCCAAAATGTAAATATATCTTGCTCCATATGTTTCAACATCCAGACCATGTTTCCATGTTTCATCTAAAGTAGACATAGGCGAAATTATTCCGTTTTTATATTCAATAATTCGCGGAACATCGGTCAAAAGAACCAATGTGTTTTGAGCTTCTCTTACGGCAGCGGAAACGATGCTTTCTTTATCGGAAATCGCAACTCCTTTTTCAACTATATTTCTAATTGTTTTGTAAACAAAGTGTGAATCGTAAGCGAATAAATTTTCGCGGAGTTTTAATAATCCGGTGGCAACTATATTATCGTTTTTTGTCGCTAAATCAGATAAAACTTGAGCTTGTACTTTGTGTGCATTTTCTACTTGTAATTGTTTTTCTTGAATATCAGCTAATAAGAATTGGGCATCTGAACGAAATTGTGATTTGGAATTTAGTACTTTTTGCAAAGAATTTTTGGCTTGTTCCAATAATTCAGAAGCTGATTTTCTATCTCCTTGAGTCAAAAAAATGTCAGCTTGTTGGATAGATTCTCTAGCGACCGATAATTCTTCACGCAACATGGCGGTTTCTTCTGATTCATATCCCAGAATGTATTTTCCAGCGATAAACAGTATCAAAATACCTAAAACAGTCCCGGCAATTTTCATTAATTTTTCGCGAGGCGGTAATTTTTTCATAATTTCTGGTAATTTTCCGCCTAATTCTTTTAAATTATTTAAATTTACTTGAGGCATTTTCATTTTTTCGGAAAATTTCGCGGAACTTGTGGTGGTAATTCTTTCATCTAATTCCAGTAAAGTTTTTTTGTCTTTTTTAATACAGTCTTGTTCATTATTATCTGAAATTTCCGCGAAATTTTCATCGGGAAATTGTTCAATTACTTCCGATTCTTCAGGTGTTTACGGGGGAGTTGGATTAGAATAAACTTTATTTAAAGTTTTGGGACCGGACATTTTAGAAACCATTCGTGATAAAAATCCAGCAGCTCCAAGTTCTTCTTTTTTGCCAACTCCAATAGCTGTTACAATTAAGTCTTCTTCTGATTTCATTTGCAATTCATGTCGCAAAGTAGCTACTGAATCACGAAAATCAGAGCGCGAAAAAATATCTATTAATTGAGTGGTGGTAATTGAATGGAGTAAACGATTACTGCTTATCAGAATAATATCATCAACCATAATTCGTCCACTCAAAATATTTAAAAATAATTCATTTTCGGAATCAGGGGTTTCTGATATTTGAGAAATTGCACCGTTTCTTATCAAATAAGCTTCTGCTTTTCCGGACTGACTTAAATATAGATTATTAAAATCAAAATAAGTTACCACAATATCGGGCATAGCCGGAATTTTCGCGAGATTTTTCTTAAATTCTAAATTAGCGGACTTCAAAGCATCTTCAAAACGATCATAAGCGTCACCTTTTTTGAGAATTTTTAAGCTATCAACAATAGCTCCAAAAATGGATTCGGCTACGGTTGTGGCATCATTGGTTCCTTCCGGAAATCTTCCGCGAAAAAATATGTCTTGCCCTTCACCAAGATTTTCGTGATAAGCAAAAGCCAATCCATCAGATTTTTCCGGATGTGTTTCGAAAGTGTGAACAGAAAATGACATTTTTATTTTAATTATAGAACACGGTAATAATAATCTTTTTATAAAAAAAGAAAAATTATTTTTTGTTTTGTAATTCCTTTGTCATTACATAGTGTTTTTGTTTCATTAAATAAGGCAATTCTTTTACTGCTTTTATAAAAATTTCGCGGAAAAAATCTCGATTTTTTTTTATGAATAATTTATGAAAAATTAAGGAAAAGATATGAATTATTATTTTTTTTAATATATAAATAACATATTTCGTGTTTATTCAATAAAAAATTACATTATATCTCTGTTTTTTTTATAAAAAGTATGGTATAATCTCTAGATTAAATGAAGATACTAAAGAGTTGCTTCCGCCTGACAGATACACGAAATGAAAATTTCGCGGAAAATTTGGTGTATTTTACTACTACAAGCGCACCTTCAGATTTGGAAAGTCGCGAAAATGTTTTACAAAGAATTGATGAATCCTTAAGAAGCCCCCTTCGTTTTGGGGTTAAAGAGATCAATTTTTTGGAAGAAAATGAAGATCAAATGACTTCATATCAAAAGCGTAGATTTAGAAATATTGCCGGATATCAACTTAGTTTAAGTCGCGGACAAAGTATTGAAAACTATCCTTCAAGAACTTTGACCGCCTTGGCTGATTCAAAACTTTTAAAACTTCTGCCCAAAAGAATGCAAAACCAAATTATTGCAGAGGTTGATTTGCAAATGCATTCATTGGAATCAGTTTTAAACAAAGATGATTGGAGCACTTTTGAGTTATCAAAAGTTTGTTTGTTGTATAGAAGGTTGCAAAAAAATGCTGTCTTTAAAGACGGTTCAAGAGATGGAACCTTTGAAAAAGCGCGAAAAAAAATTGTAGATAAAGCTTTTCAATTGATGACAAAATCAATTTCTGCAGGAGATAAAACTTACGATGTAATAAAAGGTAAGGACAATGAAGTTATGAATTTGGAAGAGAAATTATTAGTTTTGGAAATTCGTCGAATGTTTCCTAATGAAAAAAGATGGGCGGAAAAATCGCATTTTTATAATTGGGATAGAATGGCAGTGGAAACAATTGCCGTTTTATTTAAAAACCCCGCGAAATTATATGACCCAAATTTTGTTTTTACATGGGAATTATTACAGGATTTTTTGGGACAACCAACTAGCGTGGAATCAGTGGAATCTTTGCGTCGAAAAATTATCAATATAATTGGTACAGATAAGTTGGCGGAAGCAAGTCACCAGGCGGAAGCGATTAAGTTTTTACAATTTGCAAAAAATTCGCGGGTATTTTTACCGACACATTTACAGGCCTTGCAGGAAGTAATGAAAATTAACTTTAAAAATATTAATGGTCTGAAAGATTGGGGAGGATTTGTGGAGAAAAATGAAGAAATAAAGAAGTTAGAAAAAAAATTAGAAGATTTAGAAAAGAAAGTTTTAGATGTAGAGAAATATGGAATTAGAGAATATTTAACCAGCTTGGATACTAAGAAGAAAGAAATTTTGGAAAAATGGAAAAACTCAGGAATTATTGATATAAAGCGAATAAAAGCTATTGAAGAAAATTACAGTGATTTATTAAAAGATAAAAACTTATTAATTAAGAAGTTTTGGGAGGAAGATTTTGATAAATTAATTAAAAATTTGGATGAAGCTTGGGAAAAAGTTAAAAAACAAAAACTTTATGATTTGGAACTGGAAGAAAGCAAGTTTAGAATTGAAATTCAAAAAATTGAGGACGAAGAAAAGCGTAAAAAATTGCTGGAAAATTTAGATAAGCGTATTTCCGCGAAAAAAACGGAAATAGAAACCGGAATACAAGAAAAAATTAGAAATTTTGCTTCGCGCAAAGCAACTATAAATAATGACTGGAAATCTCGCGAAAATTTTATTAATGAATTTGATGAATATGCCGGAGAATTGGCCAAAGATATTCAAAAAACAACCGAATACAAAAATTTCGCGGAGGGTTTTAAAAAATATAAAAACCAAATACATAACTGGGATAAACAATTGGGAACTCTTTATAAAGAAGTGCCATTACTTGATTCTGTAAAAGAAGATCGCGATAAATTAAATAAAGATCTCAAAAAACTACGCGAAAAAATAGAAGAAGAAATTAAGAATTTAGATGCTTATAAAGCTTGGAAAGATGTTTTAAAAAATCCGCAAAAAATCGCGGAAGAAAGTAAAAAGCAGTTCTTTGATGGTTTGAATTATAGGTTGCGAAATCATAATTTATATGCGGCCGATTTTGATGTTTTGTGGGGACATGAAATCAATGATCCAAA
The DNA here is from genome assembly GCA_964647165.1 of uncultured Candidatus Peribacteria bacterium. Taxonomy (GTDB): domain Bacteria; phylum Patescibacteriota; class Gracilibacteria; order UBA4473; family UBA4473; genus JALVIB01. The sequence goes on along the minus strand of CAZYIR010000102.1, from coordinate 2,036 downwards.
CAGTCCTTTTTACACCGAAATGGCGGAAATTCGCGCTGAATTAAATAATGTGCCGAATAAAGATTTATTAAACAGATTTCGCAAAAAGATAGGAACTGTTTTACAACAAATTTTTGAAGAAACCACTTTACCAGATGTTGAAACTTTATCTGAAGGAGAGGATAAATTTGATCCTTGGTATCGGGAACTTAATGAAGCTTTGAGTTATGATAATATTATTGCTCGTTTAGCTGAAGAAGGATTTGATTTGAGAAAAGAATTTCCAAGTCCTCAACAAATTACCCAGTTAATTGATGGAGCAATATATACTTATCGCGATCAAATCTTTAATTCTGTTCTCGATGGTGTTGAAGGTGATTTATCTACGGAAGATATTAATCAGTTATATGCCGGTTGGGACAGATTACATGGTGGACTTGAATCAGGAGTTGATCCGACCAAATTACATGAGAAGCATGTTGCTTATGAGCAGAGTAAATTTATTTCCGCGAAAAATGTCGAGAAATCACATCAAGTAAATGAAGCTTATGTTGAGCGGTTACGACAACAGGCTGAAAAAGAAACAGATCCGATTAAGAAAAATCATTATTTAGAAGAAGCTCAAAAACTGGAGGATTCTTTTAAATACCGAAAAGAATCATATCAAATTGGTGGAAAATATTGGGGAAAGGATAAAAATGGTAATCCTAAGATGATTTGGGCTCCGGGACGAGATTTGTTAAATGAATCAAATTTACAAACACAAAAAGTTACAGATGAAATAACGGAAATAACAGATTCTTTACGCAATGATCTAAATGCCATAGCTGAAAATTTTCGCGGAATTTCCAAGATAGATAACGATTCTGTTAATCGGCGTTTACGACAAGCCAAAGCACAGAATGATTTACAGGAATTAATATCTAAGTGGCCTAATCTTCGCGAAAATTTACGCGGAAAGTTTGCTGATTTAGAAACTATTATAAATGAAGTTTTACCAGAAGATGTAGCTCCGGATGAGTTTACAGATATTTTAATAAACATTCCCAATAAAATGCTGAAAGCTTTTGATAAGACTTTTCAGGATTTGGAAAAATATGCAAATAGAATCGATTACAAATTTACGGGAAAAGAGGCCTTTTGGAAGGTTTTTCAAGATAATTTCTTAACTCTGGCGAATGCGTTGAATTTTAAAGATGGAAAATTCGCGGGAGAAAGTGAAAAATTGGATAGGTACTTGGAAGAATCGGATAAAGCTTTGGAATTGTTGACTAAATTACAATTTTTTGATGATCAAACTGCAGAAAAAGAAGAATTCGCTAAAAACTATAATGAAGTAGCTTCAGAATTAAAGAAAAATTTCGCGGAATACAAGAGAGCAGTAGAAGATGTAGATAATAGATTGAGAAAGGATTTAAATAAATTAGATGATGAAGAATTTTTCAAAAAATATGATTTGGATAAAGAGTTTATGGAAAACTTATTGGATGGACATAAACAAATGTCCCGCGAATTTTCTAACTTATCAGAGAAGTTTTTTAAAACCGGTTTTTTAAAAGATTGGTTGCAAAAATATGATTTTTCACCTCAAGATAGAGCAGAAGCAATAGCTGAAATGGGTGATTTTAAAGCTTTAAGTTATTACGCAGAAAATGCCACTAAAATGGCTAAAGATTTGAACAGTTGGGTTATTGATTATGATGATGCAACCAAGAATGCTAAAAAAGTTAAACAATATCAACGATTTTCTTTATATGATATTTATGCCATTATAAAACAAGCTATTGAGGTGCATGATAGGCGCTGGCAAAGGGATTCTGAGCGAGCGGTAGCCAACATTGGAATGAGTTTTTTTGGTGAAGATTCTCCTTGGGGAAAAGATTTTAAACAAAAGGCGGAGGAAGCTGAAGAAAATCGCGTAAAAGAATTTGAAACACAATATGGAGAGGTTCCTGGTTGGGATTTACAAGAAGCTCTTTATCGTACCAATGATCAAGATGAAGCTAAAGCTTTAATTAGATTGATGTTAGCTAAAGGATTTTTGCAATGGGAGGATC
>CAZYIR010000101.1:0-1735 GCA_964647165.1 uncultured Candidatus Peribacteria bacterium | reverse complement strand
GATTCTTATGAAAATTTTTTAAAAAAAATTAATATGCCAATCATTAAATCAGCCATCAAAAGAGTACGGCAAACTCAACGCCGAACTAAACGCAATCAAGTAACCAAAAGACTGCTTAAAGAAGTTTTGAAGAAATTTGTTTCTGCTGTAGAAAACGGGAAAAATGCTGAAGCGGTTAAACTATTCCCTCAGGTTCAGAAAAAAATTGATCTAGCGGTTAAGAAAAATTTATGGCACAAAAACAAAGCGGCTCGCCTAAAATCTCGCTATGCCAAAATGCTTAAAGCCGACGCGAAGCCCGCGAAAAAAGCGACAACCAAAAAACCGGTTGCTAAAAAAACTGCAAAAAAAGAAGAAAAATAATTTAGAAATAAAATATTCAATAAAAAAACTCGGCATTGCCGAGTTTTTTTATTCTTCTTCAGCAAAATTTTAAAACTTTAAAATTTCGCGGAATCTTATTTTTCCCCGCGATAAACAGTTATTCTCCTTAAGCCGGCACTGATCCCGTGTTTAATATTGATAAAGTAAACCACCCCAGAAACATTATGACGAATTTCCCGCGAAATTTTATCTGGCCATTCAATAAACTTGGAAATTTTATCGTTTTCTAAAACTTCTTCAAAACCGTGCGCGAAAAATTCGTTATCGTTTTTTAGACGATATAGATCAAAATGTGCAAAACGGCGTTGTCCTGAATCGCTTTCATACTCGTTCAAAAAAATATAGGTAGGACTTGTAATTTCTTCCGACACACCAAAATGAGCTAAAATTTCGCGGATTATGTAAGTTTTTCCCGCTCCTAATCCACCTTCAAAAAAAATCGTAAAATTATCATCATGAACAAGATATTTTTCATACAAATTTTTCACGAAATTTTTTGTTTGCTGGTGATTAAGAATTTTTTTATCTAAAATCTTTTTCATTTCCGGTAAATTTTCTTTAGAATAACCACGTCTTAATTTACGAAAAAAAAATGAAAATACAATTTTTTGGCGGAACCACTTTTGGAGCTTTTGGTAAAAAAGTAAGAATTGTCTTTAATCCAACCGAAAATTTCGCGGAAAAAAATCTGGATTTTGTGACGAATTCCAACGGTCAAAATCCACAAAATATTGATGCAAAAAAAGTTTTAACTTTACCTGGAGAGTATGAAATATCCGGTGTGTTGGTCAAATCTCTGTCCCAAAAAACAAAAGGAAATATAATTTTCAAAGTAATTTTTGATGATTTATCAATTGTTCATTGTGGTGATTTGGACGACACTCCAGACAAAAAAATATTTGAAGATCTGGGAGAAGATATTGATATTCTGATTGTCAATATTTCCGACAAATTTTCCGCGAAAAAAGTGAAAGACTTATTGGAAACTATTGATCCGCGAGTAGCTTTTATTGGCGGAGACGCTACAAAATTTGCCGAATTAAACAATTTAATGGCAATAACCATGAGTGAAGAAAACCCAATTACGATATCTCGCTCATCTTTATCTGAAGACAAAAGTGAATACTATATTCTTTCCCAGTAAACTAAAATTTCGCGGGAAATTTTTGACGAATTGTTATTTTTGTCTAGAATCGGCTCGTTATTTTGACAATACGGCGCGGTAGCTCAGTGGTAGAGCAAAGGATTGAAAATCCTTGTGTCGGTAGTTCAATTCTACCTCGCGCCACCATTAGATTCGTTTTTAAAGTTGGTTCTGTTTTTGTATTTCCGCGAAAATTTGCTTTTTGTT
>CAZYIR010000100.1:0-2180 GCA_964647165.1 uncultured Candidatus Peribacteria bacterium | reverse complement strand
TCATTTGCTCAATGATTTTTTCGCGGAGTTCCTCGTACTCCTGTGGGGAATATTGTTTGTTAAAAATACAGTATTTCTTCCCCACCAATCCACAGCAACCAAAACAGTTTTCGCATTGAAAACAGTACATTGAATAATCTACAAATCGACATTCCGGACATGATACACAGAATCTTTGTTGATAAACATCAAATTGTGGTAAAACCGAACAATAAATCAATTCGGCATTAATACATGTTGAAATACTGTCTAACGAATTCTCTATATTTACACCTCCACGAACACAATTAATTGAATTTTCTGTATCATGTGTTAAGAAAAAACAGTTTTCTAAATTATTTCCATTTGCAATATAATTCCCTCTAACATCTTCACATTTATCTAAAAATAAAGCTCTGTGCCAGGCGTTTTTAAGCATCATTTGTGCGAAAAATTCTTTTGCTTTGTCGTAAATTTCGCGGGATTTTAAATTCCACTGGGCTTTTTTCTTTTCATATTCTTCACGAGAAAGTTGTTTATTCCCAAAACAATACTGTTTATTCCGTAAATTAAAACAAAACATACAATCTGAACAATTTCGGCAATCGTATAAAAAAGCGGAATTATTTATTTTACGACAATTAATTAAGTATTTTACATCAAAACAATTTTCAGAGTTAATAATATCTAAACCAAGTTCACAAAATGATGAAAATACATCGTAATCACAATCTGTTTCGTTATAACTTCGATAACAATATTTCGCATCTTCACATTCGTAACCGGAATGACACAAATAACAATTCTTGGAATACCACCAATCATCAGTATATTCGCAGTTTTCGTTCCCTACTCCGGTGTTGTGCGGAATCGGGCATTTTTGAAAAAGTTCCCACGCCTGAGAAAAAAAATCTCGCGCAGTGCCCCGCTCTGCTGGGGAAAAATCATAATCCGCACTCGGCGGATCGTTTTCTTTCATCCAAGCATCTTTATGCCAAACTGGATATGGACATTTTTCACTGAAAACGGAAATTATCGGTTTTTCGGTTTTGTCACATTTTCGGTTATGCAGATTCCAGTGCTGCCAAAAAGCTCCTAACTCTCTAAATCCCACCCACGGTGCGGTTGTCGGTAAATCGGTAAACCCAAATTTTTCGCGGAGTTTTATTTCCAATTCGGAAACTTCAAACTCTTCTCCAGAAACTTGACAAATTTGCTTAGGCATCTTCAAAATCTTAACAGAATTAATAAAAAATCAAAATTTCGCGGAATTTGTTTTTTAAAACTTGAACAATATCATTTGGAGGGGCGACGGCGCTGTCGCACCTTCAAGATGGGGTTGTGAAATTAAAATTTCGCGGAAATTTTAATTAAATAAAAATCCCACCAAAGTAGGATTTTTGAAAAAGTTTTGTAAATAATTTTTTAACGTTTTGAGAACTGTGGTGCTCGTCTAGCCTTCTTAAGTCCTGGTTTCTTTCTTTCTTTAACACGAGGATCACGAGTTAAAAACCCTTCCTCTCTTAATTGATGTCTAATATTAGCATCTTTTTTCAATAAAGCTCGCGCTATTCCTAACCGAGCAGATTCAGCCTGAGCTACCTTGCCTCCACCAGAAACACGAACATCAACATCAAACTCATTCTTAACCCCTAATAATTTTAATGGTGACAAAATCATTTGCACCATATCCTCTGTATTCGCCCAATCACGAAGTTTTTTGGAGTTGATAGTTATCTGACCTTCCCCTTCCGGAAAGAGTTTCACCGTTGCTCGAGAAGTTTTTCGTTTCCCTAAAGCATAAAAGTAAGCGCGATTTTGAGTTTTTGCCATTTTTAAATATTTAAAATTTCAGGTTTTTGTGCTTCATGTGGATTTACATCACCCACAACTAAAATCAATCTTTTCAATTGAGATGCTCGCAACTTATTCTTAGGTAACATCCCACTTACCGCCTCTTGTAAAATTCTAGCTGGATTTTTTTCGCGAACTTCTTTTAAAGATTCAGTTTTTAGGTGTCCTAAATACCCAGAATGTCGATAATATTTTTTATCTTCTTCTTTTTTTCCTGTTACGCGAATTTTTTCTACATTTAAAACTATCACATAATCACCACCATCAACATGCGGTGTAAATGTAACTTTATCTTTACCACGAAGTTTATTAGCTATAACCACTGCTAACTCACCCAATACTTTATC
>CAZYIR010000099.1:0-1820 GCA_964647165.1 uncultured Candidatus Peribacteria bacterium | reverse complement strand
GTGGTTTTCTCGATAAGCATATCGCCGTCATAGAGCAAATTGCCGTCATCTTGCAGACTAATATCGCCCGCGATATCGAGATAATCAGGATGCTCCAAACTCAAATAAACAGAATTCCACACATTCGGCGGAACGAAATCTTCTATTAAAAACTCTTTATCATCAGAAATCGCGGATTTAGCACCGACTGTAAGTTTTACATCTTTAATAAATTCGCTGGGATTATCAGCTTCGACAATTTCTCCCTGTAAATCGATAAAAGCCCAAGAAGTAGAAAAACTACATAGCAGAACGAGAGCCAACAGGAATTTTTTCATCGCGAAAATTATACCACAAGCCGGGCGAAAAGAAAATCCCGCGAAATTTTAGCGGTTATAACCTATTGAGTTGTTTGTGTCCTGATTGTTAATTGGCTTTAGATTGTGTTCTCTGGTTTTTCTAAATTTATTAGATGTGCGATATTTATCCCATTCTTCAACCAAATTTTTCGCAGAATTTTCGCGGAATTCTGTATAATATATCTTCCCCGCTTCTTTTTTGATTTTTTTAAAAGAAACAATGATTTCTTCGCCATTTTTTCGCGAAATAATAAAATATTCTTTATCAAACTCTTCAGTTGCGACTTCAACTTTCTTACCGTCAATTTCTACATAAACATTTACATAACCCCAGTCATCTTTTTCTTTAAAGACTTTCATACCGAGCGCTTTGAGGTCTTTGTCGAGTTGTGAGCCGGGTTTTATTTGCTCTACCGTTACGCCATTTTCCGCGAAATTTTTGTCTAACTCCGCCAATTCCAGTTGGTTAAGGTAGGACCTTAATTTAAAAAGCATTTTACCTAGTTTTCTTGCTCTTTCCGCGTGTCCTCTTGCAGCCGATAAATCCATGCTTTTCAATTCTCTAGCTGCCGCATCTGTTTCTGTTCCTTTTCTTTTGCTAGCTTTAGACTGGCAGGCCATATCTTTTTTATTTTCTATGGCTATTTCCGCTTTTAATTGTTTTATAAAATCCTTTATTTTGCTTTCGTTGTTTTTTATGTAGTTTATCTTCTCTTCCCGCACTTGCAAACTATCTATGGTTTTGATTATTTCTTTAACTTTTTCAATATCCAACGGTGGCAACTTTTCCGTTTTTTCCGCGAATTTTTGGAAATCGGCGGTGGCGTCATAAGTGGTTTCATCAACATTTGTTTTTACCGAAATCCGTTGTTCATTAACTATTTGCGCATTTAATTCGCGTAAAGCATTACCTGCTTCTTTCGCGATATTTTCCTTTATTACATCTTGTGAAAGTAGTGTTTCTAAAACCATAATTTTTTAATTTAAGATACAAATGTAATCAAAATTTTATTTTGTCAAATGTATTGTACTATTTTTTTACTCTTTCGGCAAGTTTTTTTGGGGGGATTGGGGCGAGGGGCACCTTTCAATCAAAAGATTTCTCACTCCGCTATCGCTCCGTATCGAAATGACACGGCATTGTCATTCCGAAGAAAGTGACGAGGAACGAGGAACGATGAGGAATCTTTCCCTATAATCAAAAGATTTCTCCCTCCGGTCGAAATGACACAAGTTCCTAACTATCAACTCATAACTCACAACTATCAACTACAAAAGATTTCTCACTTTGCTACCGCTCCGTATCGAAATGACAGAGCCGTGTCAATCCGAACGAGCGAGGCACGAGTGAGGAGGAATCTTTCCAAGTTATGTAAAGATTTCTCACTCCGCTACCGCTCCGTATCGAAATGACAGCGCGCCCAACTATCAACTTTTGAGAGTTTTTCAGCAGACCCTAATTATCATACAGTCATTTTATTT
>CAZYIR010000098.1:0-3267 GCA_964647165.1 uncultured Candidatus Peribacteria bacterium | reverse complement strand
TTTTGAAAAAGCAAAGGAAAGTTTTGAGCAGGCAACTAAGTCGGAAAATAAAAAAATCGCGAGTAAAGGATGGACTGAGTTAGCGAAAATGATTATCTTTTCTATAATTTCCGATAAAGAGATCTACAATCTCACTAAGGAAGAAAAAGAAGAACTAAAAGAACCTGAAGAATATCTTAGGAAAGCTCTAGAATTGTGGAGTAATAATCGAGAAGCTGGTGGGCTCTTGGTTCTCATTAATAGTTCTCATGAAGGAATGGATCGGCAGGGTGATCAGAAATAATCACTAAAAAATCCCGCGAAATTTTCACGGGATTTTTTTAAAATATTATTTTAAAGTTTTTATGATTTACATCATTGTTGCCAAATCGACATAACGGCAAGAATATCCCCACTCGTTGTCATACCAAGACATAACTTTCAGCATATCATCAATAACCATTGTTTGGTCGGCATCTACAATTGTGGAACGAGAATCACATTGAAAATCTTTACTCACACAAGGACGCGTTTCAAATCCAAAAATTCGCGGATTTTTCTTTGATTCCGCTTCAAAAACCGCATTAACTTCTTCAGCTGTTACTTTTTTTTCTAATTTTACCGTTAAATCAACAATTGAAACAGTTGGAGTAGGAACACGAACGGCAATTCCAGTTAATTTCCCGGCCATTTCAGGAATTACAATTCCTACAGCTTTGGCTGCTCCTGTTGTTGTAGGTATCATATTCAAGGCACCGGCTCTAGCTCGGCGTAAATCTTTATGCCCGACATCTAAAATTCTTTGATCATTTGTATAAGAATGGATTGTTGTCATTAATCCTGATTTTATCGCGAAATTTTCATGTAGAACTTTCACAATAGGTGCTAAACAATTGGTTGTACAACTTGCATTAGAGACAAAAATATCATCTTTTTTTAATTCTTCGTCGTTTACACCAAGCACAATAACTTTAAATCCATCAGATTTTGGTGGAGCAGATAACAAGACTTTTTTTGCTCCTTGATCAATATGTTTTTGGCAGGATTCTTTTGTTCGGAAAACTCCAGTACATTCTAAAACAATATCAATATTTAATTCTCCCCATGGTAAATCGGAAATTTCGCGAGTAGTAAAACTTCGAATTTTTTCTTTACCAACCAATAAATATTCTTTATCTCCCTCGTTTGTAATTTCAATATCTTGTTTAAATGTTCCAAAATTAGAATCAAATTTTAATAAATGAGCGGTTGTGGTAGTGGGAGACGGATCATTTATAGCGACTAAATCCAGTTTGTCTGAATAATTTTCTAAAATAATTCGGGCTACAGCACGCCCAATACGACCGAATCCATTAATAGCGACTCGTTTTTTCATTTTTTGAAGGGGGTTAAAAATTTTCAAGTAAATTTTCGCGATTTTTTACAAATAAGGCAACTGAATTCCGCGAAATTTTTAAACAATTAAGTTGAATTCTCGTTTAAAATATTCAATAAATTCGTTTAACCGATTAAAATACAACTGCCGAGACTCTATAATTTTTTCACGCACCAAAGGGCGATTTTGGTAGAAAAAACAACCTATAAAATTTGTTGCCAATCCTTTTTCAAAAACACTAAAGTCAGTCATTCCATCGCCAATCATAAAAATTTCGCGGGAATTTAAATTCAAATTTTCGATTATTTCTTCTTTGGATCGTTGAATTATATTGTCAAAAGTCATTGGTAAATTATGATTTTTTATTTTATTGGCGTGAATATTTTTCACAGGAATTATTCCATTTAGAAGAGGAATAATCCATTCTTCAAAACCTCCCGAAACTACTAAAATTTCGTGTCCAGATTCCTGTAAATCTTTCAAAATCCCGCGAAATTTTGAATCAATCCGATTTTTATTCTCTACGACATATTCGGAAATAATTTCTCTGGTGGGAGCGGCGATTTCCAGTCTTTTCCGTAAAGATTCCGCCATAGAAATTTCCCCTGACATTCCCAAACTACAAATTTTTGAAATTTCGCGGGATTTTATTTTTTGCTGTGGGTCATTTCGCAAAGCAAAGCTAATAATCTCATCAAGTGTTTCGCCCGGGAAAATTGTTGAATCAAAATCGAAAATAAAAGTTTTTTTCATTTTTATTGTTGGTTTAAGATAAATTAAGAGGAGAATTTTTAAGAATTTCTGCGAATTTTTCCGAATCTGTCATTTTTATGTTGGGAAAGTTAGCAAGGCGAAAAGTTGTTTTTTTCATTTTCCCGTATCCGCTACCAAGAATTACTTGAAAATCCCGCGAAATTTCATGAATTTTCATAATATCCTCTTCCTTGCCCGTAATTGTATTTATTGATTCCGCACGATTTTCCTTGTTTTTTACCAAGAAATCAAAAACTGGATTTTCAGAGATTATTTTTTCTAAAAACTTATTTTTTTCGCGGGATTTTCGCGACATTTCCGTAATTCCACCCGCTTTATTCCAGCGTGCAACTTGTTTCCCTAATAAATAAATTCCCAAAGTGTTGGGAGTTTGAATTGTTTGAAAATTTGTTTGCATTTTTTTTGCCATAGCGGGTAAATTTAATACTCCGACAGGATTTGGTTTATTTTCCGCGATTTTTAACGCTTTATCATTTACAATCATTACCCCGAGTCCCGCCGGTAAACCAAAACATTTTTGTACCGAAAACAGCCAAACATCAGCTTGTGAAATATCTATCGGGACAATTCCCATAATTGAAGTGGCATCAACAATCAGTAATTGTTCAGCAGTTAATTTTTTAGAAACTTGAGAAATTTTCACGGGATTTACACCAACTCCCGTACTAGTTTCCGACTGAGTAATCGTGACGATCTCCGCTTTTACAGGAATTTCAGCTGTAAAATCATTAGCTTCTCCCCAAGTTGCTTCCTGTGTTAAAGCCGTTTTCCCAAAATCCCGCGAAATTTTGGCAAATCTTTCTGAAAACGCTCCACAAGTGAAATGAAAAGCGGTTTCGCGAACAAAGCTTTTTACACACAATTCCATCATTTCAGTCGCCGAAGATCCCCAAATAATGGTGTAATTTCCCGGAATATTGAAATATTTTCGCATTTCTGTGTCCGCGTTTCGCGAAATTTCGGTGAATTTTGCACTGCGATGACTAATTTCTCCTAATTTTTCGCGGGAAAATTTAGCGATATCCGCGTAAGTTTCTGCATTAATTTGCGATGGTCCGACATTGAATGTAGTTTGAAAATCCATTTTTTTAAAATTATGATATTTGGTAAAGACGCTCTACTAGAGCGTCTTTACAATA
>CAZYIR010000097.1:0-8878 GCA_964647165.1 uncultured Candidatus Peribacteria bacterium | reverse complement strand
GATCTTTCAAAACTAATTCAAAATCACAAGTATCAGAGTTATTTGCTACTTTATCACAATCTCCCTCTAAAGATCCCTGTTTTGGCGTTCCCGGTTTAACTGTAAACTTAATTTCTTCTGTTGTCTCATTACCGGCATTATCTTTTAAATTAATTGTTAATTCATAATCTCCGGCCGAATTAAAACAGTCTACCAAATTATTAAAAGTTTCAGTACTAGAATTCCAACCGGCCTCTGTAAAAGTTATCGCATCGCCTGTGTCATCATCATCATCGTCTATTATGCTAGAAAAATTTGCACAAGCCCCATTATAACCAACTCCTCCACCTTTGTTGCCAGTATTTTTATACTTAATAGTTATCGTGGAAGCATCTTTATCAATATCAGATTGCGCGTATTGTTCCGCGAAAATTTGCCCTCCGGACAACAAAGAAATAACTATTCCGATAACGATAATTGATTTTTTCATTTATATTTGTTTAGTCTCCGCAATTCTAACAAAATTTCGCGGAAAAAAGAAAATTTTTTTATTTCCTTTGTTTTTCTCTCCTGGTAGAGGAGATTTCAGAGAGGTAGAAATATAGAAATTGAGTTTTTCGCGAAATTTGCTAAATTTATTCCGTATGAAAAAATTTAAACTACTTAAATTTCCGCGAATTTCTGATCAAAAAGGAACTTTGGTGCCTTTTGAGTTTTCCGATATTCCTTTTGAAGTGAAACGAGTTTATCTCGTCACCGGCAAAGAAAACATTCCCCGCGGGCAACACGCCCACATTATTGAAGATGAATTATTTGTCGCAGTTTCTGGTTCAATTTTGATTAAAGTAAATGACGGCACTGGCGACACTGAAATTTTACTCGATTCTCCCGATACTGGACTTTTGGTTCGTAAAGATTGCTGGCATGAACTTCATAATTTCGCGGAAAATACAATTGTGATGGCTTTTTCTTCTACAGAATATCTTCCTGGAGAAAGTAATTACATTACAGATAAAAAAAAGTTCTTGGAATCGTTCAAAAAGTAAAAATTTCGCGGAACAATAAAAGGTTTCCGCGAAAAAATTGAACAAAAATTGACTTCAACAAAAATATCGTTATTATGCATGTGTAATGGTTTATCGATTAATGTTTCTCTTGAAATTCTTTATAAAAAAAGTCCATATCGGTCAAAAAATCTGGCGAAATTTCGCGAGATTTCTGAAGTCTAAAATCAATACTGAAACAACAATAAGTGATAAACTCTTATCTTCTTTAACACAATTTAAAAATGGATTACTTGCAAGTTATTTTACCTATTGGCGGGGTCCTAATTGGAGCTATTGCCTCTTATTTTCTGGTCAAACCAAAGTCAAAAATAATCGAAGAAGCGGCTCAGAAAGCTGCTGATGCTCTCCGCGAAAATGCTCGTTTGGAAAGCGAACGAATTATTAATGACGCCAAAGATTATGCTAAACAGTTACGCGAAACTCTTCGACAAGAAGAAGAAAAAATGCACGAACGGTTTGAAAAAATGCAGGAACAAGCCGATGCGCGACTTTTGAAGCGTGAGGAGTTATTGGAACAAAAAATAGAAAAAACTGAACAAAAAAGAACTGAATACGAAAAAGCTCGTCAAGAATTTGAAGAAAAAAATGAAGAATTGCAAAAAAAATTAGCTGAACAGAATCAAGAACTGGAAAAAATCGCGAAATTTACCAAAGATGAAGCCAAAGCCGAATTAATTCAACGCATTGAAAATGAAACTGAAAAAGAATTAGCTGATACTATGCGTCGAAAAATTGATTTGGTCCGCAGTACGGCTGATGAAGAAGCTTCTGAAATTTTGGTGCAATCTATTCAGCGCTATGCTTCATCAGTGGCCTCCGAATCAACCGTGAGTGTGGTAAAAATTGAATCTGATATGTTAAAAGGGAAAATTATTGGACGAGAAGGACGAAATATTAATGCCTTTGAATTATTAACTGGAGTTGATGTTATTATTGATGACACTCCGGGAACAATTACAATTTCTTCTTTTGATGTTTTCCGTCGTTATATCGCGAAAATTGCTTTGGAAGAACTAATTAAAGATGGACGAATTCATCCTTCAAAAATTGAAGAAATGGTGGAAAAAGCTCAAGAAAAAGCAGACAAACTTCTCTTGGAATTAGGACAAAAAGCTGTTCAAGAATTGGGAATTACCGGTTTTCCGGAACAAATTTTAAAACTTTTGGGTCGATTGCGTTTCCGAACTTCTTATGGACAAAATGTTTTAACTCACTCCATCGAAGTAGCTTATCTGGCACAAGGAATAGCCCAAGAACTTCGCGGAGTTGATCCTGATGTATGTCTAAAAGCGGGATTATTGCATGACATTGGAAAAGCGGTTAGTCATGAAGTAGAAGGTGGACACGCTGTTATCGGTATGGAAATACTAGAAAAATTTGGAATTGATAAAGAAATTATTACCGCTATGAAATCTCATCATGAAGATTTCCCTTATGAAAGTATGGAAGCACGCGTTTTGCAGGCAGCTGATGCAATTTCAGCTTCTCGACCGGGAGCGCGTCGTGAAACATTGGAAAAATACATCAAACGCTTAAAAGAAATTGAATCAATAGCCGGGTCTTTTACCGGAGTAGAAAAAGTTTTTGCCGTTCAAGCCGGACGCGAAGTGCGAGTTTTTGTAAATTCCCGCGAAATTAACGACTTGGAAGCCGAAAAACTTTCTTTTGAAATCGCTCGAAAACTGGAAAAAAATTGTGAATATCCGGGAGAAGTGCGAGTCGCGGTATATCGTGAAAGTAAGTACGAGGAAACTGCTAAATAGAGTTGTTAAAAAATAAAAAAGTTCTCCTGTTTGAAAAAATTTCGCGGAGAACTTTTTTAAAAAAAATTCTACTAAAATTCGCGAGAAAATGCCCAAAAAATTCACCAAAATCAACGAAGAATTCGTCTGTGGGAAATGTGGCGCAGTAAATCCACCGGCGGACAAAACTTGTCGAAATCATTGTCGAGAATGTTTGTATTCTCTGCATGTTGATATCAATCCGGGTGATCGCGCTTCAGAATGTCACGGCTGGTTAATCCCGCGAAAAATTGAAATCGTGGCAGGTGAAATGAAATCAATTCTGTTTGAATGTGAAAAATGCGGACAAATTTCGCGAAATAAAATAGCCGATGATGACAATCGGCAGAAATTATTTGAGATTTTGGAGAGGTGAAAATTTCGCGGGATTTAGGTGAACCGTCTGTATCCAACAATAGGAAGATATTCAGCATATTCTTTTACTTCATCAGATGTATTACCAGCAATAATAATGGGGACATCTCCTTTATATTTACCAGTAAAAAAACCAACATGCCATTTTTCTCCTCCTCTATCATAAACGATAACATCTCCTTTTTTTAATTCTTCTTTTTTGACAGGGACCCCCTTTTTTAAAAAATCTTTTGCCCTAGCACTTCCAGAAATTTTAACCCCAGATTTTTTTAAAATATAAGATACAAACGAAGCACACCAAGGAGTTTCAGCAGTTGCTTTCAAGTTAGCGGCTTCGTGAAATTTTTTGATTAATTCTCTATCTCTATCACCATCTTTTGCCTCATTTAAGCCAATAAAAAGACGAGAATTATTTAAAATATCTTTTGTAAACTTGGCAGTTTCATATTTTTTAGAAATTGTTTTCTTTACTTCATCATTTTTCGCGGGATTTTCATCACTTTCATCTCTTTCATTACTCGTTTCTTCGTCTAGATCTCCCCACACCTCAAAAAGCTTCATCATCTTTGGAGTAATGAATCTTGCAAAAAGGCTGGCCAAAGCATCCGTATCAATTGGATAATTTCCGACAGCTAGATCTTTATCGGCAATTTTATCAAGAACTTCTGAACTATCCACGGTTTCTGTGTTTTTAAAAACTCCGCGAAATTTTGGTTCTAATCGATTATAATGAAACAAGTTTTTCATTTCAGATTTGTCAATAAACCGTCCATTTCTTTTTCTAGTTCCCAAAGTTCTTTGTCCCGCGAAAATTTTTCTTGATTTCTTATTTGATCAAATTTTTTATGACTTCTTTGGTGTTTCAGTTTCACAAAAAACAAAGAATCTTTTTGTAAAATTTGTTTTACGGCCACTTTTTCAATTTCTGAAGACTTCTCCAACAAATTTTTAATTCTATCTAATTTTTCGCGGGAAATTGTCGGATCAGCCAGTTTTTTAAAAATTTTTTCTCGTAATTTTGTGGGCATAAACACAGATTTTTCTACCAATCTCTTGATACTATCTCGATAAGTAGCCAAATCCGTAGTGACCATTTTGAAATTAGAATTTAATTGTATCGAATAATCCGATACTGATAATCAAATTGTAAACATTAATTCCCAAAACAAGAATCAATAAAATATTAGCTGCAATCTGCAATTTTCGGTTTTTAGAAATTTCGTCAGAAAGGACAAAAGATCTTGGTTTTAGTGAACTTTTTTTCATTTTTATTGTGGTTAAGAAATAGTTCAGGACATTATACCCAAAATTTCGCGGAAATTCAAGCAAATAAGTTATTCTAAATTTAATTTTTCGCGAGATTTAGATTAAAATATTGGAGAATTAAAAATTTCGCGGAATTTTGAGATTACCTCATCCTAACTCTCTCCCACTCAGAAGGAGAATAATAAGAAAAAAATGAAAAGTTTTGACCAACAGTATCAGCAAATTTTAAAAAATATTATGGAACACGGATTCGCAGATAAAAATGAACGCACAGGACATATCTGCAAAAGTCTTCCCGGACAAACAATGCAATTTGATTTAGCCGAAGGATTTCCTTTGCTAACTTTGCGAAAAATTCCCTTAAAACTGTTCGTGGCAGAACAAGTTTGGTTTTTAACCGGCGCGAAAAAATTAGATTTTTTGCAAAAATTTACGCGAATTTGGGATGATTTCGCAGAACCAGATAATACAATTTCTTCCGCTTACGGATTCCGCTGGCGGAAACATTTTGGACGCGATCAAATCGGAATGTTAATTTCATTGCTACAAAAAGACCCAACTTCACGACACGGCGTTGTCTTGATGTGGGATCCGGCTGATGATGGACTAGGCGGAACCGCGAAAAAAAATGTGCCGTGTCCATATACCTTCACCGTCCAAATTATCGGTGGAAAACTATGTTTGCACTTAATAATTCGTTCAAATGATATGATGCTGGGAAATCCGCATGATGTTGCTGGATTTGCTTTATTAGCTCATATTTTCGCGGAAAAATTAAAAATTCCGGTTGGAATTTTAACTGTTTCTATCTCTAATGCACATATTTATGATATACATTTTGATCAAGCAAAAGAAATAATTTCCCGCGAAATTTTGCATCCGCAAATTAAATTTAATTGTCCAAAAAATGCTTTTAATCGAGCAGAAAAAGGAGATGAAGAACTTGTGCAAGAAATTTTTAGACAACTTAAAGACCAATATTCCCCACAAGAAAGTTTGGGACGAATAAAAATTGTTTTATAAAATTTCGCGGAATTCCCAGAAAATAAGTTCATTTGTAATTTACAAATAAAAATTTAAACTTCTTTTGATGTTTTTATTAGCAATTATTTTGTCATTTACCGCATATGCTGTTCAAGGAACTTTAATGGCTAAATATGCGCGAGAAATGGACGGTTTATCAACCGTTGTCTATCGAAGTGGAAGCTTAATTTTTACAATGTTACCACTTTTATTATTTGCTAATTGGGCAGAAATTCGCGGAATAACAAACTATTGGCTCGAAATTTCTTTGGCTGGTTTAACCGGCGTTATCGGATCGGCTCTTTCTTTTTATTCTTTAAAATTTATGCCGGCTGGAATTAAAACTCTTTTTTCACGAGTTATCGGAACAATTTGGGCTGTTGTTTTGGGAGTTTTATTGTTTAAAGAAAGCATCAATGCCTTACAAGTTATTTTAATTATTCTTATTTTAATGGCCGGCTACTTCTTGTCCCGCGAAAAAAATGACTTTAAACATTTAGATAACAATATTTGGAAAGGCTTAATTATTACTTTTTTATCTCAAATAGTTGTTGGAATAAGTTTTTACTATGTTTCATATGTTTCTCGTGAATTATCGCCTTTTGTGGCCGGTTATTTTTGGGAAATGTTAATTGGAATTTTTTCTCTTATTCTGGTTCTTTTTCGTCCATGGTTTGATGGACAAAAACTACATCTAATTTCCATTAAAGAATTTGGAAAAATCGCGGGGATTTGTTCTTTAACTTTATTGGGAACAGGAGGATTTATGTATGCTGTAACAATTGGTGATTACGGAATAGCTAATGTTATGATGAACGGTTCAATTTTTGTATCATTTTTAGTTGCTCATTATGCTTTCCGCGAAAAAATGACAAACAAACAATGGTTTTGGATTCTAATTTTGGTAATTGGTATAATTACCTTGAATTATGTTTAATTTTTAAAACAATGAAAACTATTTATAAAATTCGTTACTGGCTAGAACTTATTGCATTGCCAACATTTGCTTTTTTGGTTTTTCATATGACGGGACACGCTATACAAGATTTAGTTTTGGAAAAGTTAAATAATGAAACTTGGAAAAATTTCGCGGAAAATTTAGCCGGTATCGGATTACTAATTATTTTTGTTTGGTTATGGCACAGACCTTTTTTAAAAAAATGGGTTCCTTGTTCTCATACTCATTGTGCCGGTGAAAAAGATTCTTCAGCAATCCCACATCTGATAGCTATTCTTACTCTTTGTTTACATTTTTTCCCAGAAGCCGCCGTTCGTGAGGTTTTATTAAAAAATTTCGCGGAAAAAGAAGCTTTTGTTGGATTAATAGGCTTTATTTCTCATTTTTTTGTCGATGTAATTGTTGCCGTTCTAATTTCTAGTTATTGGCAAAAACCTTTTCAACAAATAATTTCTTTCTTATTTATGGCTGGAATATGGATTTTAGCTTATTACACCGGACAAGATTTTTTAAATCTAATTCCTGAACACTGGCAAGGATTATTATTTTTAATTGGAGGATTTTTCTTGGCAATGTTTGTTCATATGCCGCATCAACCTGTTTCCGCTTGTGGTCATAAACATTAACAGCGCAATTCTAAAGTTTATCGTAATCATGCATAACCAACTGGGCATTTATTCTACGAATAATATCTAAAACAACTCCTACCACAATAATCATTCCCGCCCCGGAAATAAAAAGTGAAATAGCTCCTGATCCTCCTGAAATCCAATTTTGAAAAAGAATTGGAACAATTGCTACTGCAGTCAAAAACAACGCTCCCCAAAAAGCCAAACGATTTGTAGTTTCAGCCAAAAATGTTTCAGTTTCTTTTCCTGGTCGATATCCCGGAATAAACCCACTTCGTTTTTGAATATTTTCCGCGACTTTTTTCGGTTCAAAAGTAATTGATACATAAAAGAAAGTAAATGCAAAGATTAATAAAGCGTAAAACAAGTTATACCACATTGTTGGAGATCCCGGATTAAAGTATTTAAGAATAAATTCACCGATAGATACTAATTTCGCGGAACTTGATTTTGTTAAAAATTGCGCAACAATCGATGGCATAGAAATTAAAGAAACCGCAAAAATAATAGGAATCATTCCGGCCTGATTAATTTTTAAAGGCAAAAATGAACGCTGTTGCGCAGAAGATTTCCGCGCCGCATAAATGACAGGTATTCGTCGATCGGCTTCTGAAACATAAACAATAAAAAGTGTTAACAAAATAGTTGCTAAAGACAAACCAATTATTACCGGTGCGCTGGCTGCTTGCATTGCTCCTCCAATCTGAGTTGGTACTGTTGCCACAATCCCCGCGAAAATTAAGATTGAAATTCCGTTTCCAATTCCTTTTTCTGTAATTAATTCTCCCAACCACATCAAGAAAATCGTTCCAGCAGTTACAGTCAGCATCATCGGTAATATAATTGACCAATCATTGGTAGCAATAATTTCTCCTCCTGGAGAGAATCTATTTAGCAACATAAGCATCCCGTAACTTTGAATAAATGCCAAAGGAACGGTTAAAATTCGCGTATATTGATTAATTTTTTTCTGTCCTTGTTCGCCTTCTTTTTTAAGTTCTTCCAGATAAGGAACCATAACTCCCAAAAGCTGTAAAATAATGGAAGCATTAATGTAAGGAGTAAGTCCCATTAAAACTACTGAGAAATTCTTAATAGCTCCACCGGTCAACATTGAGAAAATATTCAACAAAGAACCGCTTCCGCTGTTTTGAGCTTGTTCCAATAAAATTTTTATTTTTTGAATATCAGCCCCCGGAATTGTTATGTGCGCTGCCACGCGAAAAATAAAAAGAGCAAACAAAGTAAAAAGAATTTTATCTCTCAGACTTTTGGTCACCCAAATTTGATGTAAAACTTTTAGTAATTTATCCATAATATTAAATGTCAAAATTTTTCGCGTAAAAAATACGGATTTTTACAAAATTGGCAAATCTTTAAAAAACATTTTTAAACTTTTCTCCGCGAAATTTTCAATTTTGACAAAGACTTTATTTTATATAAAATCTTCCGCGTTAAACTAGACCCCATAGTTTAGTGGAAGAACACAGGTTTGCGGAACCTGCGACGCAAGTTCGATTCTTGCTGGGGTCACCATTTTTGTTTGTAAAAGCTGTTTCTAAATTCCCGCGAAATTTTTACGCAAACGGTTCAAAATCTTTAAATCCCCAAATTTTAAAGAAAAACCCCGGGAATTGTCGCAAATGTTGATTCCAAGCATAAGACGCTTGATTATAAGTTTTTTGCAGTTCAACCAATTTATTATCAATAAACTCCAAATCGTGAATAACATGTTCAAATTTACTTTTTTCGCGAATTTTTCCTTGTGCATCAAGGTCAGAAAAATAACGATACAAAATT
>CAZYIR010000096.1:0-4565 GCA_964647165.1 uncultured Candidatus Peribacteria bacterium | reverse complement strand
AAATTTTAAATAAAAATGGAGAAATAGATCATTCTTTTGATGATAAAATTTTACATTTTTCCAGTGATCATGGTGAGTTTTATTCAGATGATTTAACAGGAGCGCGCACCAGAATTAAAAATGGAATTGCAAAAATTGTTTTTCTGCCGGGGGTGGTTGCCGGAGAAACGAAAATAACAGTTTACGATGAGGATAAGATTCTACCACCGTCTCAAATTTATTTGGATATTATGCCAGCAGAGCCAACTTATTTGAAAATTTTATCAAAACCTGAAAAAGTAGTTATTAACGGCGATAAGCAGCTTTTTTTCGCGGGAATTACCGATAAATACGGCAACGTAATCCCTAATTTAGCTGATAAAATTCGTTGGGAAATCGGAGATAATTTAGTTTTGGAAAAGGGTCCACAAGCGGGAACTGTTTTTTTACAATATTCTCCAAAAGAAGAGAATTTATTAAAGAAACTCGCGAAGATTTTTCCCGGAGAAAAAAAATCTCGCGAAAATTTAAGTGCAAGAATTTCTTTGCGAGCAGAACTTCCTCAGGACAATCAAGAAACAAAAGTTTTGCGTCTTTCCCGCGAAATTTTCTTGGTGAAACAACCTTCTTTTGAGGCAATTATTCCGGAAACAAGTTTAAAAGTCGGTGATACGGAACCGCTAAAAATTAAAATTTTAGCCAAAACTCCAACTGGTGAAATTTTAAAAAACAATTTCACAGCACAGGTTTTAGTTAGTGATGAATCAATTGGAAAAACTGCTTCCGAATTGTCTTTTCAAGAAGGAGAAGCCGAATTGGAAATTTTCGCGGGAACAAAGTCGGGAAATTTGAATGTCCAAATTTTCGCGAAAGGATTTATTACAAGTACTTTTGCAATTAATGTTTTAGCTGGTGAACCTTATCAAATTCTTCTATCAACCGAAACCAAAACACTAAATGCCGATTCAGAATATCCATTGGATATTGCACTTAAAGTTGTTGATAAATATGGAAACGTTTCCGACTTTGACGGAGAGATTGATTTTGAAATAAATCCAGAAGAAAATTTAGTGGACAGCACATCAGAAATGAAAGATCTTGGTATTTTTTCTAATCCGGCGACTGCAGATAATTTTGCTCAAAATCAACAAAACAGTTCCGCGAATTTATCTTTACCAATTTCTTTGGAAACAGAAAATCTAACCATAAGTAACGGTATTGGAAATAATAAAATTCAAGCAATCGGACAGGGTGGAAAAGCTTATATTGTCGCTAAAAATGATAATTTATTACCGGGAACGCTGGAAATAGATGTAGTTAAAGTTTTGGCCAACAGTGATTTTAAATATCTAGCGCCAAAATCATTATTAACTCTTTTATTGGGATTTGCTGGAGGTGAATTAAATAAAAAGAATTTGGGAAATCGCTTTCTTTTTGACGGAGAAACACAAGCGGTAGTAACTCAAATTTCGCGAGACAATCAGCCCAAAAGATTGGGACATATTTTAGCTGAGGCAACTGTTTCGAATGATTTGATTCCACAAATTGCATCTGGAAACGAATTCAAAGTTTTATTAAATAATTACGCAGAAGCAGTTTTGCATTTTGCAAGTGCTCCTGATTTTTTCGCGGGAAAAAAGGAAAAGACAGAAGAGGGAATTTATTTTTCTCCATCACCGGAATTAAAAATCACAGACTTTGATTTAAAAGCCCGCGAAATTTTGTATCAAGGAAATTCTTTATTTAAAATTACCGACAAAGGCGGAATTTTAATAAAAAATTCAAAATTAAGTTTTAAATCAATTAATAAATCCTTATTTAATTGGGAAATTTATCTAAATGCTGATTTTTTGGGAACACTTTATTTTAAATACGATAAAGCATCTATCGTGACTGACAATATTTCAGAAAATTTCGCGGAAAATTTTTGGGAAATAAAAACTTTATCAAGTGATTTTAAATTAAATTTTGTTTCTAACGGAATAAGCACGACATCACCATCGGGAGTGGTTATTTTATCACAAACAGAAACTGAAGAACCAAGTAAATTGTTAAATGCTTCAAATTTTCCAACAAAGGATGAAAAACTGGGTTGGACAACTTCTTGGAAGGGAGGACTTCTTTTAGCTGGAAAAAATTCCATTGGAGATTCCGCGAAATTTTCATGTTCAGAAAACTGCATTATTTTAGGTGATCCGACATTATCAGTCGCAACAGAAAACGAGAGATCAGAACTTGGATTAACTAGGGACTTAGGAAAACCGTTATGGAGAACATCAGAAGGAGTGGTTGATGAAGTTCTTACAGGGGACTTGAATTTTGATAATTTCCGCGAAATTTTTATTCGACAAGGGAAAATTTTAACAGTTTTATATGCCGATCCGCATAATCCGGATAATTTTCGCGATATGGGGCAAATTTTGCGTTTTGCCGATGGTGCTAAACAAACCGTTTCTTACAATAAAGACAATGGTGATTTGGTTTATATCATCCAATTAAATGACAAAGGAGAATTAATTTTTCACCATAACCTGAACGGGAAATTTTCTCGCGAAAAAATTGATTTAGGTTTAAAAAATCCGATTGAAAAAATAGCCGTTGCAAAATTAAATACAGACAATTTCCCTGATTTGGTTTTACTAGATGATTCTAATAACTTGTATTTTGTTTACGGTAAAGAGAATGGCTTTTATTCAGCTCAATTTTTAGATTCTGTGGCAGCTAATTTTGAAGAAATATCTGAAGATTATAAAACAACAGATGGTCAAAATTTCGCGGAAAAATTTATTAATCCTCAAAAATTTAAGAATTTAAATAATTTTTTCGCGGGATTTATGGAAGTTGAAAATTATTCTTGGACACCGGATTTAAAGAAAATCGGGGAAAATTATTTTCTGCCAGTAACAGAAAATAAAGCTTTCAATATAAAATTTGAAATGAAACAGGAAAATCCGCGAAATTTAGAAAATTTAGATTTAAAAGTACAGAAAAATTCAGAATTTACCGCTGATTTAACGATTTATTCACCAGAAACGGATTTAACAAATTTTCAATTAATAGTGCCAAATTTCGCGGGATTTGAAATGGAAGACAGTTCTTTGTCTTTTTCGAATTGTGTGGGAAATCCTGAAATTAAAAAACAATCTGAGAGTTTTATGATTACCGGATGCACCATTCAAAAACAAAAATTGGTACGAATCTCATGGAAATTAAAAGCAGTGGAAATTCCGTTAATAAATTTTAAAGTGGCTAATTTTAGCGGTGGCGATGGGGTCGATGACTTATTTATTCCGTGGATAATCGATGGTAAAAAGAAATTTATTCAATATCTCTCATATGGTTCAGGAAAGTTGTATCCACCGAATTCCGCGAAAGAAACACCAGATGCACCAACTTCACCAATTACCAAAACTCATTTAAAGAAAATTGTAGATGCTTTTCCGGAGGGAGGTGCTTTCCCAGCAGACTTTGATGCAGAGGCAACTTCACAAGAACTTTTTAATTGTTTAAAAGGTAATGGAGAAAATCTACCTCCATTCTACAATACTCCAAGCGTAGAAGAGTTGATTCGGGAAACTTCGGTTAAGAAAAATTTCGCGGGACTACAAATTCCATCAATAGTTTTCTTGGCTCCGGGACCACAAAGTATTTACATTCCACCTCTTGCTTTTCCCGGACCACAATCTCCAGGATTTCCTGTTTTATGGATTGGACCATCGCCACCATTTGTTGGAGTGGGACCGAATCCAAGTTCCTTGTTTCGTTTATATGTGATGCCAACAACAACCTTAAGAATTGGAATCGGTATTTGTGGAGGACCGGTTATTGATCCTTCGATGACGGCTACAGGAAGTCCTTTTCCTCCACAGTGTTTTGTGATTGTGCCACCCTTATCAGCCAATTCTTCTTCCAGCAAAAGCAATTCAGGAGGAAATACGAACCAAAATAATTGTAATTTAAGTAATTTAAATATAGATGAAAATGCTTCCCGGGATGCTTATTTACAAAATTCTTTTGCAGAACAAGGGAATAATATAAATTATGGAACATTTGCACCACTAGTTGGTGGATATTCCGCGAATTTAGATATAGCTGCTCCCGATATAATTACTGAGTGGGCAAAAGCGCAAATGAAAGAATTTAGTAATTATAAATTCCCACAGTTTGACATTATTACACCGAAATTTCCTAAATTGAATTCAAGCAATAAAGATTTAAAACCTTTAGATAAATTATCTTCTTCGCCCTATTTCGAAATAAAAAGAGAAAAAATCGAGATAAATTATCCAAGTTTTTCGCGCGAAAAATTACAACAATTGGAACAAAATTTTAAATACTGGAAGAATGATTCTTTACAAGTTAAAAATTCTCTTTCACAGTCTTTAGTGGAATTGGAGTTAAAAGATTTCTCTGATTTTGATTTGGCACTTACCACTTTGGCAAGCAATTTGAATAAAAACTTATCAGTTGATATTGATTTACCTGATATCGCTAAATTACCTTTGGATTTACAGAATTCAATTCAGTCAGAATTAAATATCATTAATAGTCGTCGTCAACAAATAAAAAATTTATTAAATCAAAAA
>CAZYIR010000095.1:0-3613 GCA_964647165.1 uncultured Candidatus Peribacteria bacterium | reverse complement strand
CAGTGTTTTTTATGTTTTGTCGGCGTGTTGTCTTTTTCATTTTTTAATCAAAAATTAATTCTACTTTCATTTTTAAAGCGGCGTCTCCACCACGATATCCTAAACGAATTTTTCGCGTAAACCCTGATTGTCTTTTGGTTTTTCGCGCAAATTCTAAAGCTTTTTTCTGAGATTCTTCTGTAAAGATAACTTTTTTTAGTTCTCTAATAGCATTCATGTCATCTTTCTTACGCAACAAAGATATTAATTTATCAGCAGCAGCCACCAACGCTTTCGCCTTAGCGTCTGTTGTTGTTAAATATCCCTCTGCAAACAAAGAAGTTAACAAGTTTCTCATCAACGCTTTTCGTTGATCAGCAGGATGATTTAAGATAGCCTTTTTATTTCGATGTCTCATTATTTATCAGTGTTAATAGATTCTTTTTTTACATTTACATTAGGAACTGCTGCTACATATCCTCTTTCCACAAGAACTTTATCCAATTCTGTTTTTGCTTTTTGTCCAAACCCTCTTAATTGTGATAATTGAGTCATAGATGTTGCCAATAACTGTTCAACAGAAGTTATTCCTCCATTTACTAAGGCATTTAAAGTTCTTTGTGACAGTCCCAAAATATCAATTGGAGTAAAAGCCGCTTCTTTAGCTTCTGATGCCGCTTGTGCTTCCAACTCCTTTTGTTTCTTTAATTTGTCAAAACTTGTAGTAAAGTCCTCATCAGTATAAGCATCTTCTAAGTTAAACAATTCAAAATAACTTTGAAGTATTCCAGCCGCTAATTTAATTGCATGTTCTCCATCTAAAGAACCATCTGTTTCAACTGTTAAAGTTAATTTATCTAAATTTGTTTGTTCTCCAACACGAGCTGGTTCAATGTCATACTTAACATATAAAATAGGAGAAAAATTCGCGTCAAGCAAAATGATTTCTGGATCTTCTTCTTTGGCTGAATCTTCATTTGTAATTAAACGATATCCTACTCCTTTCTCTATAAATAATTGAATTTTCTTTTTTGAGTCAGCTTTGTCGCAAGTTGCAATAACCTGAGAAGGATCTAGTATCTCTACATCTGAACTTACTTTTAAATCAGCTGCAGTAATAATACCTGATTTTTTTAAAACGATTTCTGCCACCTCTTCTCCCTTGGAATGTTTTTTCAGTTTTAGCTGACGAACATTTAAAGATATATCAAAAACAGATTCTTTAACTCCCTCAATCGTTGAATATTCATGACTATATCCAGAAACTTTCATCTTAGTAACAGCTGTCCCCGGCAAACTAGATAACAAACAACGACGAAGAGCATTCCCCAACGTTACTCCATAACCTGACGGCAACGGCATAACAGTCAATACTGCCGTATTCCCCTCCTTTTTTATTTTCAGTATCGGATTACCGATTTCGCTATGAAGAATGTGCATTTTAAAAAGTTTTAAAAAATTAATTAAAGTTCTACTATCGAGAATAGAATTCCACAACCATTTGCGGATTAACTGCTTGTTCACAGTGCTCAATTGATGGATTATTTTCTATTTCAATAGAAAGAGATTTTCCATTAACTTTCAACCATGATGGAGCTCTGTATTTTTCATTTACTTCCAAGTTTTCCGCGAAAACAGGTGATTTTTGGGATTTCTGTCGAACCTCAATTTTGTCTCCCACCCTTACCATAATAGAAGGAATATCTACTCGGCGTCCATTTAAAAGAAACAAACCGTGTGAAACAAATTGTCTGGCTTGCATACGAGTAACAGCAAGCCCAGCTCGATACACAACATTATCTAATCTTTGCTCTAATAATCTTAATAAATTTTCACCAGTAACTCCTGGTTTACTTTCCGCTAAATCAAATGTTCTTCTAAACTGTTTTTCTGATAACCCAAACATTCTTTTCAACTTCTGTTTTTCGCGAAGCTGTTTAGCATACTCAGTAAATTTCCCTTGACGCTTACCACCATGTGCACCAGGAATAGTAGACCTTCTGGACATTATTTTTTGATATTTGTCTGAACCGAAAAGGTTAAAACCTTCTCTCCGACATAATCTCGCTTTTGGACCTGTGTATTTCATTATAACTATTTAGACTTTACGAACTTTTTTAGGGCGACATCCTCCGTGAGGAACTCGCGAAACAGAAGCTATGGACTTAATAGCTACTCCACCATTCATTAAACCACGAATCGTTTGATCACGCGCTGCCCCCATTCCACGCACATAAACATCAATCTCTTTAATTCCATAAGCCTGAGCTATCTCCGCAACTTGTTCTGCTGACACTTGTCCAGCATACGGAGTTTTTTGTCTAGCTCCTTTAAATCCATTTCTTCCCGGAGTACTCCATCCAAGAACATTTCCTTCCGGGTCTGTTAGAGTAACTATGGTATTATTCCAACCTGCCTCAATATAAACCTTTCCCCTTTCAAAACTTTTTCGGATTTTTTTCTTCGCTTTTTTAACCA
The DNA here is from genome assembly GCA_964647165.1 of uncultured Candidatus Peribacteria bacterium. Taxonomy (GTDB): domain Bacteria; phylum Patescibacteriota; class Gracilibacteria; order UBA4473; family UBA4473; genus JALVIB01. The sequence goes on along the minus strand of CAZYIR010000095.1, from coordinate 1,156 downwards.
TGATAATTAATAATTATTTATTTAAGAAAATTATTTAGAAGCTACCTTCTTTTTAGTAACAGCCGCCCCTTTCTTTCCTTTTCTTGTACGAGCGTTAGTTTTTGTGTTTTGCCCTCGCACCGGAAGCCGTCGGCGATGACGATACCCTCGATACGAACCAATATCTTGTAATCTTTTAATATTTTGATTTATTTTTCGACGTAAATCAGCTTCCAACAAAAACCCAAAAGAATCTAAAACATCTCTTATTTTTTGTTGTTGATCTGTTGATAAATCTTTTACGCGAAAATTTTCATCTAATTTAGCTTTCTTGCAAATCATTTTTGCTCTAGTTGGACCAACCCCGTAAATGTAAGTTAAAGCTATAACTAATCGTTTTTCTGATGGAATACTTACTCCGGCAATTCTCATTTATTTAAAAAGTTAAAAATTATCCTTGTCTTTGTTTATGTTTTCCAGCCGTTGCTGGGTTTTTACAAATAACACGCACTACACCTTTTCGTCGAATAACTCGACAATCTTTACAAATTTTTTTAACCGATGCACCTACTTTCATGTTATTATTATTTACTTCTATAAGTTATAAGTCCCTCATCGAGATTATATGGAGAAACTTGCAGTTTCACCTTATCTCCGGGAACGATCCGTATATAATGCATTCGCATTTTTCCGGATAATCTGGCTCTAACTTCATGTCCTTCAAATCCTTCTGTTGTAAGTTTTACGAGAAATCGACTTCCTGGGTATGTAATATCTACAACCCCCTCGAGTTCGATTTTATCGTCTTTTTTTGCCATAAAGTTAGGTCAGAGCTCGCGGATATTATTTTTTAGAGAATCTTTGTCAAACATTTTTTAAGAAAATTAAAAATTCCCCGCGAAATTTTGGTTTTTATGCTACAATTTGTGTCAGATGATAACAAAAACCTGTCGTGTTTCGGGGAAGGAATTTGAAATAACTGCGGAGGATTTAGAGTTTTACGCGAAGATGGAAATAAGTTCTGAAGAAGATTTGACGAAACTAAAATCCCGCGAAATTTTGGATTGTGCCGGTTTGCCAACTTTATGTCCGGAAGAACGACAACGCCGAAGACTGGCGTGGCGGAATGAGCGAAAACTTTACAAACGGAAATGTGATTTGTGTCAGAAAACAATGA
>CAZYIR010000094.1:0-3319 GCA_964647165.1 uncultured Candidatus Peribacteria bacterium | reverse complement strand
ATGCTGCTGCTGCAGGAACAGTTATCAAATCTTCTGATGGGTGGAATTATGGATATGGAAATTATATAGTTATTGACCATGGGAATGATGTACAAACTCTTTATGGACATAATAATGTACGAAAAGTTGAGGTTGGTGATGTTGTGAAACGCGGACAATTGATTTCTTTGATGGGGAATAGTGGTCGGGTTTTTGGAGTAACCGGAATTCATTTACATTTTGAGTTGCGTATTAACGGTCGAAAAGTTAATCCGCAAAATTATTTTTAAAATGATAAAACAGATTTCCGCGAAATTTTGGAATTATTTGAATTTCCGCGAATTTTCTAACTCGGAAAAACTGCGTTTGGTTTTTGTGGCGATTGTTTTAGGAATTTGGACTGGACAATGGACATTTTTACCAGAATATTTGGTTCTTACTGGGTTTTTATTATTAATAATTTTCTTTTTTTACAAATCGGAGAGAAAGAGAAACTTTATTTTCTTGGTTTTAGCTATGTTTTTATTAACTAATAGCTATGCACAATGGCGAAATTTTATTAAATTTGAAAAAGACATTTTGCCAAAATTTATAGGTCAAGAAGTAAAAATTCGCGGAAAAATAATTAGTTTTCCCGATGTTCGAGAAAAAGACACTAGATTTTATGTTGAAGCGGAATCAATAAAGAAAGCATCGAATTTTACTTTATCGGAATCAATTAACAAAGATGCTTTTAAAATTTCTACAGATAAACTGGGAAATTTTTTATTAATAGTTAAAAATCCCGCGAAATTTTCCATAAACCTTGATTACGGAAACGAAATTCTTGTTCAGGGGAAATTGGTTTTACCGCAAAGTTTTACGACAGATTTTGATTATCGTGATTATCTTAAACGGTTTGGAGTTCAAACCATTATGAAAATAAATCCGGAAAAATTTCGCGGAGGTTTCAGTGTTTCACCAATTCAAATTTTAAATAAAGATCAAGGAAATATTTTTTTACAGAAAGCCAAAAAATTACGCAATTTATTGGAGAAAAATCTAGAAAAGAGTTTGCCTAATCCGCACGCTAAAATTGCTATGGGGGTTTTATTGGGAGTTAAAAATCAACTTCCTAAATGGACACAGAATGATTTTAAAAATTCTGGATTAATGCATTTATTGGTTGTGTCCGGGACAAATGTAGCCATAGTTATGTTGGCAGTTGGTTTTCTGTTGAGGAGATTTGGAAAAAGAATTGCTTTTTTAGGATCTTTATTAGCATTAATTTTTTTCGTTCTAATGACGGGGGCAGACGCTCCAATTTTGCGTGCAGCACTTATGGGAGGAATTACAGGATTAGCGATAGCTTGGGGGAAAATGAGCGATGCGCGAAATTTAGTTTTACTTTCGGCTGTTATTATCGGTATTTTTCAGCCGTTGGTTTTGCAAAAAGATATAGGATTTGCTTTAAGTTTTGGAGCCACTTTGGGAATTATTATCGGACTCCCGATATTTGAAAAAATATTTCGCGAAAATTTAACGGAATTCGATAACTCTGTTTTAAAAATATTTAAAATAATAGCTTTGATTTTTGGAGTTTCAATTTCTGCTCAGATTGCAATTTTGCCTATTTTAATGAAATCCTTTGGACAATTTCCCATAGGAGGAATTCCCGCGAATTTATTTACCGAACCATTGATGCCTTTTATTATGTTTTTTTCTTTTTTAACGAGTTTGTTGGGATTCCTGCCTTTATTTTACGCGAAAATTTTGGCTATTCCAGCATATATATTGATAGAAATTTTATTACAAATAGCACATTTTTTCAGCAAAATTCCTCCGATAATTGTGTCTGATTTTGTTAACAAAATTTTCGCGGGACTTGTTTTATTACTATTTATTTACGGTCTTTTTTCGAAAAATTTTAATGAAAAATTTTTAGTAAAGGATAATGTTTAAAATTTCGCGGGGATTTATCTAAAGTATTTTAGAATTTTTCATCCATTTCCATAACCATATTCCCACTAAGATACTAAATAAAATCATCAAAATTATAATAATCCAAAAAGCGGTATAACTATTTTCAATATTATTTTTTATATTCATACCAAAAAGGCCGGTAATAACTGCCAGAAAAGCCAAAATACCAGTGACAGAAGTCAAAATTAAATCAAATTGAATAATGCGGTTTCGGCGACTCGATAACTTCAAAGTTAAAATTTCTTGGGTGTCGTCAATGTTTTCGTCCAACTCATTAATACGATTTTCAATGTCTTCTAATTGCTCTAAATTGTCTTCTAAAATAGATTCAATTTCATCAATATCTTTCACCTTATCCAAAAAATAAAGATCTTTCATTTCATCGTCATCGTCTAAGATGTTGTCTAAAATTTCGGTTATTTCATGAACATTTTTAGATAATTTAGAAAGTTTCTTTTTCATAACCAGCAATTCTTCAAATATTTCATTACTGATTTTTCCTTCATCAGAAATTTCGGTTAGAATTCGCTCAATAGCTTGAGAAACTTTGGTAAAATTCGTTTTTGTTTTTTCGAGAATAAAAGCCATAGCTGATTCCAAAACAACATGTTCCAAGCGAGCTTTTTTTTCGCGGGACTTTATTTTTTCCGCAAGATTAGGAACAAAAATACTAACGATTTTTTTACTAGTTAAATTAAAAACTAAAACATTTTTTTCTCCGACTAAAATTTTTATAGAACGGAAATTTATAACAATTCCTTTCCCACGACGCGAAATTGTTGGCATTTGTCGTAAAGAAAAAATAGGTCGTAAATCACGAGTATGCATATCAAACTCTTTGGTAAGAGTTTTGCGCATTACATCGACTTCTTGCATATTGCCGTTTTTATCAATTTGAATTGCTCGCATTTTTCCCAGATTAGAACGGTCAGAATTTAGCAGAAATTATTTAAATTGCCAAACACAATTTCTTCGCGAAAATTTATCATAATAAAATAATGTCAGAAAAAGCCTTGACAAATAAACGAGATAATGATATTATGTCAGTGTATTTTTTAAAAACATTAAATGGCAAAAGGTAAAAACGCATTTTCCCGAAACAACCTTAAAAATTTTGAGGGAGTATCTTTAAAAACTTTAGAAAAAAGGAAGGCTCACCTAGAAGGATTAAATCACTTGAATAAAACTCAAAAGAGAGTTTTAGATAAAATTAATGCTATTCTAAAGAAAGAAAAATTAAAAGAGGAACTAAGAGCAGAAGAAGGCTACACATTGACTCCTGAGCAAATTGATAAATTGGTAAGTGCGATGGCGAAAGCAGAAAAAGACTTTGGACCTCTGGAGCGTTTAATTCAAGAGCAAGAAGAAAAAGGCTACA
>CAZYIR010000093.1:0-2871 GCA_964647165.1 uncultured Candidatus Peribacteria bacterium | reverse complement strand
ATTCAAGCCAAAATTTCGCGGATTTTTTGGAGATTGCCACGCTCAACAGCAAAAGAAACAACAAATCCGCTCGCAATGACAACATACTCCGTCATTGTGAAGAGCGCAGCGACGACGCAATCTCCCTTACTGTTTATTTCTCCGTGCTGATAAAAAAGATTTTCGCAAACCACAAAGAGTATTTTTATTTTTTAACGACTCCGCTATACTAAAAAAGATGAACCTAGAACAAATTTTCGCGAAATTTATCGAACGAGAAAATCTTACGAAAAAAAAATTATTATTACTGGTTTCCGGAGGAGTTGACTCTATGGTTCTTTTGAATATCGCGAGCAAAATTTGTAATAAAAATTCAATTGAAGTGCTTCACTTCAATCATAATACGCGCAAAAATTGTGTTCAAGATTTTGAGTTAGTGAAAAATGTATGCCAAAAAAATAACATAAAATTTCATGGAGAAGTCCTACCTATGATCAAAAAAAGTGATCAAGAAAATCAATGGAGAAAATTACGACAAAAAATTTCGCGGGATTTGGCTAAAAAAATCAGTGCCGAAAGAATACTGACTGCACATCACGCGACAGATCTCGTGGAAACGATGATTTTTCGATTAACGAAAGGTTGTGGACCAAGTGGACTCTCCCCTTTTGAGTTAGGGAAAAAACCATTCTGGCAAGTTCCCAAAAGTGATTTAATAAATTACGCGAAATCTAATAATCTTGAATGGCACGAAGACGAATCGAACAAAAAAAGTATTCATTCGCGAAATTTAATTCGCAATAAAGTACTGCCCGAGTTGCGAAAAATTACACCAAATCTTGAAAAGGTTTTTGTGCGTGAATCACAAATTTTCGCGGAAATTACCGAATATCTAAATCAAGAAGTTCGCGAAAAATCCGCAAAAAAAGAAATTCCCCTCTCTGAATTTTTAAAACTTCCTTTTATTTTGCAAGCTGAACTTCTCCGCGAAATTTCGCGGGAAATTCCAAGCATGAGTGAGCTTGAAGATTGCTTGAAATGGTTAAAAAAAGACCCACCGGGTGGATCTGTAAAATCAATCGGGGGAACTAAGTTGAAACTGGTTAAAGGTGTTATTGTTTGGTAATTTCGCAAAAAAAAAATCACCACAAAAAAAAACACTTGTTTTTCAAGAAAATTTATGATATAATTCTCTGTTCTTTGAAATTTCCATAAAAAAATTGTGAAGGCATGAGCAATTTGGTTTTAAAAATCTCCGGACACCCATTTATTTATTTAATTGAAAAAACAGCGGAGAAATTTGAAATCAAATATTCTCCCTGCCTTCCTCTCCCCTCTCTAAAAAGACTCGAGAGAAAGACACAAAAATAACTTGAGTATAAAACCTAGGACAACAGTCCTATAAACACAAAAACAAAAACAAAGAGTTTGCTATCAACTCTTAAATATCGATAGCGAGGGAATGTCAGGGAAATACACAAAAACGCACTTACACCTCTTAATATGTGAAAAAAAGTGCGTTTTTTTATTCGTTTTATTCTGTTTTATTCTAATCTAAAAATCATCAAACAATTTAAGTCCCTACACTAGAAATTTTTTATCGAATTCGAACCGGTAGACCAACTGTAAAATCCCAAATTTCAGATGCTTCAACTTTTGGTAATTCCGGTATTTCCGCGAAAATTTTAATTTTATCACCAAAAGTCTCTTGCAACTTAACAACAGAATAAATAGCCGGTTGGCCCGAAATATTAGCACTGGTGGCCGTAATTGGAAAACTTATTTCCCGCGAAATTTCAGGAATGGTCGAAACCCTGAATGCAACTTTATCAATTGGCCAAAATTTTGATTGTGGTAGTTTTGAAGTCGGTTTTAGGATAGCTGTTCTTGGAGATTGAGTAAAAAATGTATGCATCTCGCAACGAAATTTCGCGGGGAGCTCCGCAAATTCTTCTAACATTTTCAAATCTCGCACCATTAAAGAAAAAAACATATTTTTTCCGCGAGATTTTAATTCCGCTATTTTTTCCAGACCAATTAAATCATCGGCTCTCACTCCCAAGCCAAAACTTGTATCTGTTGGATACGCCCAAATCTCTCCTTTTTTAAACATTTCCCAAACTATACCAAAAAAATTTGACCAATGAAAAAATATTTTTAGAATTCTCGTGCTGTTTAGCAAGTGCGCGTGTCGTATAATGGCTATTACCACGGCCTTCCAAGCCGTTGATGCGGGTTCGATTCCCGCCACGCGCTCCAAACGAAAAGATAAAGCATCTAAGAGATGCTTTTTAAAAAATTTCGCGAAAAAATTAGCTTGAAAAAAAATTCAGAATAATAAAACTATTTATGTCTATTTCCCAAGCACGAGTGGCGGAACGGTAGACGCGCTAGCTTGAGGGGCTAGTGGGAAAATTTTCCCGTGGAGGTTCAAATCCTCTCTCGTGCACCATAATTAATTACAAACTCCAAAATTTCGCGGAGATTTGACTTAAAATTTTAAAAAGTGTAGATTTTTCGCGTCGGAATAATTTATTTTTCCGCGAAATTTGCATAATTCTTAAACAAAAAAAAACAAATGACAAAAAAAGGTTTTCGGTTTCTGCTTTTAGCAGCCTTTTCGCTGGTTTTTACTCCCGTCCTGGCTGTTAATATTCAAAATTTCAAAGTTACTCCCAACGGACGTACTTATCTGGAGTTCTCTTGGGACGGATTAGATAATTCTGACATTGATCAAGAAACTCATTATGGATTACAATGGAGTGAAAATATCTCAGATATTCGTATAGATAAACCGACACAAGCTCGTGTCCTAACAACCAAAACAACTTTTTCGATGTTACGAGGAAGCGATATTTTTGATAAAGAAACTGAATACTATGCTCGTGTTTA
>CAZYIR010000092.1:0-3332 GCA_964647165.1 uncultured Candidatus Peribacteria bacterium | reverse complement strand
AAATCTCGCGGACGCAAAGAATTTTCAAACTTGTCATCACCAAAACTTTCAGCCGCAACTACTGTGTTTTTCTTTTTTTTATTAGTTGAAGAAAACGATTTATCTTCTTGAATACTCATCATATTTAGTCTGACACAATCCCGCGAAATTTTCAACTTTTCAGTTCCCTTTTAAACAGTAATGCAGAAACCTCTACACTCGTGAAAATTTCGCGAAAATAAGAGATTGCCACGCTGAACGGGAAAAAAACAACAGATTCGCTCGCCATGACGGTGGTTATGTTCATTTTTTCGCGGAAAACCTGTCTGTCATCATGGCGAGGAACAAAGCGACGAAGCAATCTCCCTTGTTGTCTATTTTGTCGCAAAATTTCGCGGAAAAAAACAAATACGCCCAAACTTGTAATCCGAGTCAGCAAAAATATACTGAACGAGATGTTTTCCAATAAAAAGATACTCGGGAACGCTTTCGCTCAGTTCGGCGGGAAATTCATAACCATGTTTACAAGTTTCATAATTGTGAAACTAATCACTGCTATTGGAGTCAGTTTTTATGGTCAATATGTGACAGCTTACGAGTTTTTGGCTTTTTTTGGGATTATCGCCGATATGGGGCTTTTTGCCGTTGCTGTTCGAGAAATCAGTCAAGCTGATCACCTTTCGTCTGACCTCAGCTCTAAAAAACTTAAGCTTAAAAAACATTCCCCTGAATTCATTTTGGGAAATATTTTATCGTTGAGGTTGATTCTTGTTTTGGGTGTAATTTTTTTCGCGGGAATTTCCGCGCAATTTATCCAACAATATTCTCCCGATTTAAAATTAGGAATCTGGATAACCGCTATTTCCATGGGGTTAACGATTGTTGCCGGAACTCTTTCCAGTGTTCTACAAGCCCGAATGAAAATCCAGAAATTTTCGTCAGCTCTGGTTATTGGAAAAATAATTTTAGCCGGCTTAATTTTCTTTGTTTTAAAAAACACTGAAATTTTCGCGAAATTTAATATTTTCTTTGTTTTATTATGGGCGGGAGTTATTTCTAATTTAATTTTTCTAACACTTGTTTGGTATGCCGTTTCCCGCGAAATTAAAATTAAACTTTTATGGAATATTGAATTTATAAAGAAAACACTACGCGAAACTTTGTCTTATGGATTGGCTCTCGTTTTGCAAACTCTGTATTTACGAATTGATATGATTTTAATTTCTATGATTCTGGGAATATCTTTTGCTGGAATATACGGTGTCGCAACACGTGTTTTGGAAGCAATTTTAGTTTTAGGTGTCTTTTTTGGACAAGCAATGTTGCCTCAAATTTCCGCTCAAGAAAAGGATGCTGATAAATCATCGGTCAGTTTGGTCTGGGGAATGGAAAAACTTTTGATTTTTTCTTTACCAATCATTATTGGAGTTAGTTTTTTTTCGCGGGACTTGGTATTGCTTTTGAGTTCCAATGATTTTTTATCCACAGCAACGGAAATCCGGTCGGATAAAATTTTACAAATCCTAATTCCCACCATCTTTTTCGCTTTTTTCAATCAACTTTTCACTTTTACTTTGGTCGCGAAAAATTTACAACGAAAACTCGTTTGGATAAACGGATTAGCACTTGTTTTAAACGCAATCCTAAACTTAATTTTTCTTCAACAATACGGAATCATCGCAGCAGCATTTTCTACCATAATTTGTGAAATTCTTGTTTTTGGACTTTTGTTCCGCGAAATTAAGAAACATTTTACTTTTTCTTTTTCTCGAAAAAATTTAGGACTAATTTTTTTGGCAAACTTAGTTATTTTCGCGGAAATTTATTTTACCTCTTTACAGAACAATCTTTTGTTGGCGATTCTTTTCTGCGGAATTACCTATTTAGCGATTTTATCTGTAAATTTCCGCGAATTTTTAAAATAAAAAACTAATTTTACTAGGTTAAAAATAAGTAGGTTAAAAATAAGTTAGATTTAAAAAAATCCGCAAACTATGAAGTTGGGCGGGGCACAATAAAAAAATTCGGAAATCAAAAAATCAGTTGTAAATTTCGCGAAATTTAGGTATAATGAGCGGAAAACAAAAAAACAAAATGAATTTTGATTTAGGACTTTGGAAAACAATTGCAATTTTCGCGGGAATTAGTTTTGTCCCGATTTTGGCCTGGATCTATTTTTTCCAAAAACAAAATTACGAAAAAAAGAAGTATGTAATAATCACTTTTTTCGCGGGAATGATGTCAATTATTCCCATTAAACTTTATGAAAAATACTGGGATATTTCGGTCTGGAAACTGGAACACTTAAACTTATTTAAATATTTAGATAATGTCGCGGGAACACAAACAGTTGGTTCCGTACTGGCTTTTGTTATTGTTAGTATTATCGTATCTTCCGCGATTTTTTTATTTTCCGCTCTAATAATGTTTGTTTTGGAAATTTTTTCGCGAGACAATGATTTCAGTTGTTATGAAAAAAAGGTTGCTAAAATTTCTGAATCACCTTTCTTATTTGTGACCATCGGAGCTTTTATTGGTTTTTTAACCGCTTTTCTGGCTCTATACTTTCCAGAAAAAGTTTGGTTTTTTGTTGTTGTGGGAATGCTCGAAGAATACGCGAAATATTTAATGTTACGTTTTGCCGATGAAAACAAAATTGGGAATGTTGCCGATGCCATTTCATTTGCCATAATCATCGCTTTAGGATTTGCTTTTGTAGAAAATGTCGTTTATCTCAGCAAGTTTTGGTTCAATACTAGCCAAAATTTCGCGGGATTTACCGCCTTTTTCGTCCTCAGGTCAACTATTTCTGTTGTAGCACATGTTTGTTTTTCAGCTATTGTTGGATACTTTTATGGAATCGCCCATTTCTCAGACGAAATTTATCAAGAAGAAGTCCGCGAAAATAAACATTTTTTGTTAAAACTCATTCATAAAATTTTTCATTTAAAGGCCGCTCCTCTTTTCCACGAAGAAAAACTTTTGGAAGGACTGTTAATTGCTATGCTTATTCATGCTTTTTTTAATTCTTTATTGGAATTTGAACTGGTTATTTGGGTAATCCCGTTTATCATCGGGATTTTCCTATATATTTTGAACCTACTTCATCGCCACGAAAATCATATTCGTCGCGGAAATATCTCTTGTCGTATTTCTTAACCCTTTAAAAATGACAAACAATCAAACCGAACCGCTAAACATTTCTGACATAATTGTTGGCTATCGTTTAAAACTGGGAGTTATGGGATCAGCTTCCGGTGTAATTATGCGTGATAAAAAAGCAGTTAAAGCCGCTCGAACCATTGGTGCTGAAATTGCTAAGCATGGTTGTACTTTAGTTAACGGAGCTTGTC
>CAZYIR010000091.1:0-3828 GCA_964647165.1 uncultured Candidatus Peribacteria bacterium | reverse complement strand
TTTAATTCCCGCGAAATTTTCATTTTTTTTGACAATCATCAATTTGCAATTTAAAATGTTCGCGAAATGAAGTTCAAACCCCCACGCCGAATCGGAAAAGGACGAAAAGAAGTTTAGCCTCGTAGGGGCGACATTATTTGTCGTTCAAATAAAATTTCGCGGGGATTTTGAGATTTTTATACCTCTCCCCCACTCTCTACTATTAGGCGAGAGAGTTAAAAGAGTTTTTATGATAAAAAATAATTAATAACCACCAATAATATGTCAACATCACAATCAATTCCATTTATCACAGCTCAGGATCAAGCAATCGCTGATGCTATTCGTGGCGAAGAATCCCGCGAAAATAACGGATTAGAACTGATTCCGTCTGAGAATTATGTTTCCAAAGCTGTTTTGGAAGCAAACGGTTCTTGTTTTACCAACAAATATTCTGAAGGTTATCCGGGACGACGATATTACGGAGGGCAAGATTACACTGACATTATTGAAAAAATCTGTATTGAACGAGCGTGTCAACTTTTTAAATGTAATTTCGCGAATGTGCAAACTCATTCCGGAGCACCGGCCAATATCGCGACTTATTTCGCACTTCTTGAACCGGGAGACACTGTTTTGGGAATGGATTTGAATCATGGAGGACATTTGACTCACGGTCATCCAGTCACTTATATCGCGAAAATTTTTAATTTTGTACGCTACGGAATGAAAGATATTTCGACCGGAGAAATTGATTACGATGCGTTGCGAGAAATGGCGTTAGAACACAAACCAAAGATTATTCTCGCGGGATTTTCAGCTTATTCTCGAGAACTTGATTATCAAAAAATCGCGGACATTGCCAAAGAAGTGGGAGCGATTGCGATGGCGGATATGGCGCATATTGCAGGACTTATCGCAGCAGGAGTGGTTAAAAATCCGTTTGATTACGGGTTCGATATTATCACAACCACAACACACAAAACTTTACGAGGACCGCGAGGTGGACTAATTCTTTGTAACGATGCAGATATCGCGAAAAAAATTAATAAATCAGTTTTCCCTGGGTTGCAAGGTGGACCGCACATGCACACAATTGCTGCCAAAGCGGTAGCCTTTGGCGAAGCGTTAACTCCGCAATTTAAAGAATACGCCAAACAAATTTTAAAAAACGCCAAAGCAATGGAAAAAGTTTTCCTAGACGAAGGAATTAGTTTAATCGGTGGAGGAACCGATAATCACTTACTTCTAGCCGATGTTTACGGATCTTTGGGAGTAACTGGAAAACAAGCTCAAACGGCTATGGATGAAGTTGGAATGACTTTAAATATGAACTCAATTGCTGATGACACCAGAAAACCGTTAGATCCGTCAGGAATTCGCTTTGGAACACCAGCAATGACCACTCGTGGAATGAAAGAAGCAGAAGCGACACGAATTGCCGAATTGATGATTAAAACTTTGAAAAACATCGACAATGATGAAGTTAAAGCAGAAATTCGCGCAGAAGTAAAAGAACTTTGCTTAAAATTCCCGATTCCAGATAAGATGGTTTAGAGTAAGAGACAGTCATGGCCGTCCCCTACGAAAGAGCCAGTAAAAAAAACTTTAACTTCGGACTTGGTTTTTTACTTATAAATTCCCGCGAAATTATGAATATTTCTTTTATTCCCATCAAAACAAAGAAAATCTTGCCACCACAAGAAGATATTTTTCCAATCTTAGCTAAAGAGCTAGAGGGGAAAATTAGAGAAAATGATGTATTATTAATAACTTCCAAAATCTTGGGAATTCATCAGGGAAATTGTTTGCCAATTGAAGGAACTGATAAAGACGAATTAATTAAAAAAGAGTCTGATCAATATATTTCGCGGGATTTGTGTCCGAATAAAAACGCGATTTTGACTATTAAGGACAATACCCTTATTCCATCGGCTGGAATTGACGAAAGTAATTCTAATGGATATTTTGTAATGTATCCCCAAAATACACAAAAACTTTTGGCAGAAATCCGCGAATTTTTGTGCCAGAAATTTTCTATTAAAAATTTAGGAATAATCGCAACAGATAGTCATTCAATTCCTTTGCGATGGGGAGTAATGGGTGTTTCAATTGGGTTTTCCGGCTTGAAACCGTTTATTGAAAAAGCGGGAACGCCTGATATTTTTGGGAGAAAGCTACAGTTCACACGAGTAAATGTAGTAGATAGTTTGGCTTCTTTAGGTGTGGTGATAATGGGCGAAGCAAATGAGCAAACACCACTTTTGATAATTCGTGGAGCAAATTTCGCGGAATTTACGAACCAAGATTTTTATGACGACTTTATTATCGCGCGAGAAGACGATATGTTTGCACCGATTTTATCGGTTTTTGACGGACAACGTCCGTCTGGCAAAGGTAGAAAAGAAGTTTAGAATTTCGCGAAATTTTACTACTTTTTATCTTTTAATTATATTAATTATATTTCCTTATGAAATCTAAAACTTTACCAAATCGGCTCGCTCTTTTGTTCGCGATATTTATAGGACTCTTAATCACAATGAATCTAATGGGTGGAAAAATTACAACTTTGTTTGGAATTTCTGTCTCGGTCGCGATATTTCTGGTTCCGCTAACTTTTTTGATTACGGATATTGTGGCGGAAGTTTACGGAGAAAAAATTTCGCGGAAATTTGTTTACACTGGAATGGTCGTTATTTTTCTAACGATGTTGGTAACGAAATTGTTTATTTATTTACCGCCAAATTCACGGTTTGCCTTGAATGAAGAATATTCACAAATTTTTGGTTCATCACTACGGATGATGTTGGCGAGTTTATTGGCGTTTGGGTTGTCGCAACTTAACGATGTTTTCATATTTCATTATCTCAAAGAAAAAACTCGCGGAAAAATGCTCTGGTTGCGGAATAATTTATCAACTATGATTTCTCAAGCGATTGATACAACTGTTTTTATGTTAGTGGCTTTTTGGGGAATTTCGCCTAAATTTGACCTTTATTTCGTACTAATTGGACTGGGGTTGCCGTATTATTTATTCAAAATCGGGTTCGCAGTTTTGGACACGCCGTTGGTTTATCTTGGCGTGAAATGGTTAGGGAAAGAGAAAGAGTAAATTCCCGCGAAATTTTATAAATAATTATATTTATTCTGGTTATGTTCTTCTAAGGTTTTTCCGAAATGAATTTTTCCACGAGAATCGTGCAAATAATAGTAATAATCATTTTTTCGCGGAGAAATCGCCGCTTTGAGCGAAGATAATCCCGGATTACAAATCGCTGTTGGCGGAAGTCCCCTCTTTTGACGAGTGTTATATGGTGAATTTTTCGCGAAATCTTCAGTGTAAAGTGGGCGTTTCCATTCATTTAATTCATAACGAGTCGTTGCATCAATTCCTAAAGGAATCCCCTCGTCCAACCTTTTCCAAATTATATCGGCAATCATAGCCTTTTCTTCTGCGCTATCTCCATACGCTTCTCGTTCAATCATTGATGCGACAATAACAATTTCATTTAAAGTTCGTCCAGATTCCGCGATTTTTTTCTGATACGGTTTTATCTGTTGTTGAAAGGTGTTGTAAAGTCGTTGTATAAATTTTTTACTCGAAAAATTATCAATATTTTCATAATAAGTACTCGGAAATAAATATCCTTCCAATGAATCTATACGAAACCCCAAATCACAAAAATTTGTACATTTTTCAAATTCCCCCGGTTCAATCAGTAATTTTTTCGCGAGAATTTCATCAATTTGTTTAATAGTACTCCCTTCCGGAATCGTCACTTTCAATTCGCGGGATTTTCCATGTAATAAATAATCATTAGCAATTTCCGCGAAAGTTAAGTTACTTGG
>CAZYIR010000090.1:0-4465 GCA_964647165.1 uncultured Candidatus Peribacteria bacterium | reverse complement strand
AAAACTCGTAACTATTTTCAAAGAAATGTCTGCGAAATTTACCAATAATTCTCTAAATATGTTAACTGTAGATCTCAATGGTCGCGGAAAATACACCGACAAGAACAAAAATGTTGTACAAAGGTTTGAGCGAGACAAGTTTATTCCATTGAAGGATGAAAATGAAAATTTCGCGGGATTTTTAGGGATAGCTGATGTGTTTTTTCAAAATATAAACGAACAAAAAAATCCCTTTGATGGCGGATCATTTTCTCCAGATATTCAAACACAAGCTGATTTACAAAAAAATAATGTTTTAAAAATTTTAGATAAAAACATTTTAGAGAGTTTAATTTCCCGCGAAGTTCCACCTGAACAAAAATTTAAGATTGTTACTGAAATATTGAAAAACTCCGATCGTTATGAAAAAAAAGTATTACAAAATGCCGCAGAATTAAACGAAAAACTTTTTGGGAAAGAGCTTGAATTATATGGAATAAGTTATATTTCCGATAAATGCGCCAATGATTGTGGCTATTGTGGACTGAGTTCTAAAATAAAAAGAAAACGAAAAACTTTATCTAAAGAAGAAATTTCGCGGGATTTTCAGGCAGTTTTGAATAATGAGTATTTAGATGAATTCTGTATTTTATCAGGCGAATATCCAAAGGCGATTAATGATTACGAAAATGCTCTAGATGCTTTAAATCAGCTGAAACCTGACAACTTGCAGCGAGTTTCACTAAATATTGCGCCATTATCTGTAGAAAATTTTCAAAAACTTGTTGATAAAAATTCCCGCGAAATTTCACTTCAATATCGAATATTTCAAGAGTCCTATGACCGTAACGAATATGCTAAATATCACACCAAGGGAGCAAAACAGGATTTTGATTTTCGTTACAATGCCCAAGAACGAGCTTTGCAAGCTGGGTTTAATGAAGTTGGGCTTGGCGTATTAATGGGATTAAACACAAAACCAAATGGACACGATTTTGAAATTTTATCATTAATTAAACATGCTTATGAATTAAAAGAAAAACACGATCAATTTCCAACAGCTATTTCCATTCCTCGTCATATGCCTGTACCTGAATTTGATTTTAAAACTCCTAATCCTGTTGATGATAAAAAATATATTTTTTATCATGCTTTATTGCGATTAGCTTTACCTGAAACAAAAATAATGATTACTGCACGGGAATCTGCCGATATGATTCGACGAATTGAACCTTTCATAAATATTCGTGATTTAGCCCCTCGACCAGGAGTTGGTGGAAACATTACGCCTGATAAAGGGACTTTTCAAAATGAATTAGGTGATGACCGTAGTGCTGATGAAATCATTCAAGATTTAAAATCTCGCGGAAAATTAAAACATAAATATTCCTCTTAATTATCTATTAATCTAATTCACGATGAATAATAAACAATGAAACAAATTCCCGCGAAATTTTAAAAAAGGACAGGTTTGAAACCTGTCCTTACTTGTAATCTCGTAAACTTGTTTACTCATTAACTAACACTTCTACATCATTCCGCCCATACCTCCCATTCCACCTGGCATCGCTGGAGCGGCTGGTTTATCCTCTGGAATATCGACAATTCCCGCTTCTGTTGTCAGGAAAGTTCCCGCAATGGAAGCGGCGTTTTGCAAAGCTGACCGAGTTACTTTTTTCGGATCAATAATTCCAGCTTTAACCAAATCTTTAACTTTTCCTTCCGCTGCATCAAATCCAATGTTTTGATTTTTTTCGCGGAGAATATCACTCACCACCACAGAACCTTCAAATCCTGAATTTTCCGCGATTTGACGACAAGGTTCTTCGAGCGCCCGCAAAACAATATTAATTCCAACTTGTTGTTCAGGATCTTCACATTTAAAAGTTTTCAAAGTTTGTGCTGCGCGAAGCAAGGCTGTTCCACCTCCGGCAACAATCCCCTCTTCTGAAGCGGCTTTTGTCGCGAGAACCGCATCTTCAATTCGGTGCTTTTTCTCATGAAGTTCAACTTCTGTCGCCGCTCCAACTTTGATAACAGCTACTCCTCCTCCAAGTTTGGCGCGTCGCTCCGCGAGTTTTTCGCGATCGTAATCTGATTTTGATGCATCAATTTCTCGTTCAATTTCTTTAATTCGATTTTCAATATCCTGTTTATTTCCGTGTCCATCAACAATCATTGTTGAGTCTTTGGTGGAAACAACTTTTTTCGCGCGACCCAAATCAGAAATTTCTGTATTTTCTAATTTTAAACCAATCTCAGAAGAAATCACTCGTCCACCAGTTAAAACTGCCAAATCTTGTAACATCGCTTTTCGACGATCTCCAAATCCGGGAGCTTTGACTGCCAGAACATTGAAAGTTCCGCGAAGTTTGTTAACGATAAGAGTCGCCAACGCCTCTGATTCAACATCTTCCGCGATAATTACCAAGTTTTTCTCTCCAGATTTCGCGAGATTTTCTAAGAGTGGAAGAATTTCTTGTATTGAACTAATTTTTTGATCAGTTAATAAAATTAATGGATTTTCCATTTCGGACGACATTTTCTCCGAATTTGTAATCATATATGGAGAAAGATATCCATTATCAAACTGCATTCCTTCCACAATCTCTTTTTCCAAGCCGAGTGTTTGTCCTTCTTCAACGGTTACTACTCCGTCAGCCCCGACTGCATCAAAAACATCGGCAATAATTCGCCCTACTTCCGGGTTTTGAGCGGAAACAGTTGCGACTTGTTCAATTTTTTCGCGAGAATTTACTGGTGTCGCCATTTCGGCTAACTCATTCGCAACCATAACTGTTGCCGCATCAATACCAAGTTTTATCGCCATTGGATTTGCTCCCGCCGCTACATTTTTGATTCCTTCTCGAATCATCGCATCGGCTAAAATCGTTGCAGTTGAAGTTCCATCTCCCGCGATATCATTCGTTTTGGTTGCTACTTCTTTAGCAAGCTGAGCTCCCATGTCTTCAAATTTATCTTCAAAAGAAATCTCTTTGGCGATGGTCACTCCGTCGTTAGTAACTGTCGGAGATCCGTAAGATTTTTGAATAATTACATTTCGACCTTTTGGTCCCATTGTCACTCGCACAGCATTCGCTAATTTATTGACACCTTTTGCGATTTTTGCACGAGCATCGTCACCGAATTTTATATTTTTTGCCATTTTTTATTAGGGTTAGGAAATATAAGCGAGAAAATCTCGCGAAAATTTTTTCAAGTTCGAACTTAAACAACTTTTAGTGAAATAAAAAGTTCGAACTTATGAAAAATTTTACTTCTTCACAAAAAAATCGCGTGAAACCGGCACAAAACCATTTGCAAACAAAAACTTCATAATAGTTGCTTCCAACTGGAATTTGTTTTTCACTTCTTGTGGTGAAGCTTTAATAAACTCGTCCATTTTTGTCTTCCAATCTTGAGCTTGATCAGTGAAAGAAACTGAAATTTGCCATTGTTGATTTGGCAAAGGCTGTTTGTCGATAAGGGCTGCTAACATGTTAAAAAGTTAAGAATTATTTCCTTTTACTCCCTCTTCTGTCTGAAGAAG
Source organism: uncultured Candidatus Peribacteria bacterium (assembly GCA_964647165.1). GTDB lineage: Bacteria > Patescibacteriota > Gracilibacteria > UBA4473 > UBA4473 > JALVIB01. Next base: position 936 of record CAZYIR010000090.1, on the reverse strand, counting down.
ACGAAGATGAGGTGGAAAAAACCTCAAAATTCCGCGAAATTATTTTTCAATTGCCAGAAGTGAATCTGATCCGATGACATAATATTCTACGCCATCAACTTTAATTTCGGTTGGTGCATATTGTGAAAAAATAACCACATCACCTTTTTTAACACCTATTTCTTGGCGTTTCCCGTCAACAATTTTTCCCGGACCAACCGCCAAAACTTCTCCGCGTCGCGGTTTTTCTTTGGAGGCGGTATCTGGAATAACAATCCCACCGGCTGTTGTTGTTTCCGCCTCAATTGGCTTAACGATTACATTGTCATTAAGAGGTACTAATTCTTTCGCCATTTTTTTAGGGGTTAAGAAATTTTTTCTACTTCCTCTCCTTTTATATTTTTTATTATGCATAAGAGAGGATAAGAATGAGATTCCCAAAAAATCTCGCGAGAATTTTAGCACTCTTTGTATGAGAGTGCAAATTTTTATTAAAAAATCCTTTTTCCGCGAAATTTTTACACTTTTATTTTTCTTTATTTTCTGGTATAATTTAAGGATTTTTAAACAAAAAAATGACAACTCCCGAAGAAAAAATAGATAATCCCCGTAATCACGATAATGCTGAGGATTTTTCGCGGGAAATTAAAGGTGCTGAATTTTATAAAAATAATCCAGCAGAAAATCTCGCGGAAGAGACTGGCAAAAAAGTTAAAAATGTTATTAAAGGCTTTATTTCACGAATCAAAAAAACATATAATGAAGCTATGAAAGGAAATAAAGAAATTATTAATATTGTAAAAAATGGGGTAAAAAGAGATGTTAATAAAATTATAAATGAATTTAAAGATTTTTTTTCACCACCAAAAAAAGAACAAAAAATAAATCCTCGAACCCTTCTGAGGGAATTAAATATAGATTCTGACGAAAAATTCGCGGAATACAAAGAATTCATGC
>CAZYIR010000089.1:0-2613 GCA_964647165.1 uncultured Candidatus Peribacteria bacterium | reverse complement strand
CCTATCCCTGAGCGACAAATGCTTTTCAAATACCAGAAGTCGAACGGGTCTTCCGCTTGCTCAAAGAAACAAACGGAAGATCCTTCGATTCAATTCGGTCTTTCCTTTTACCTCCCACTCAGGAATAGGAAATTGATTTGCAATGACGGTAGTTGTTTTTGTTTTTTTTCGCGGAAATACCTAAGCAGCTTGATTTAATCTATTAAAATTAGCATTTATTCCTAAATCTCCACCGGCAGTTATTGAGTAAATGTGATATCTAGCTTGAGCATTATCAATTGAAACCGTGTCTTTAGGAACATTTACACCATGTTGTGTATGATCAACATCTATTTGATAAAGAACTAGACGAGCATTGTTTTCATTGCCTTCTGGACGCAGAATATACATTTTTCTACCATCGTTATCCTGCAAAACCAATTCATTCCCTTCTCGATTATCCACTATTGATAAGTCATTAAAAGCATTAATATTAGACATTGCATAGGTAGTGCCAGTAATATAATCTGCTCGTTCTCCTTGTAATAGAGGAATAACTCTTCCAGGCGAAGCAGTTCTCCAATAATTCCATTGTAGTATAGAATTTCGCATTAAATCGGTCTGGAATTGAGTTTCTCGCGAATTTCTAGCATTTTTGCTCAAATGAATTCTAAGTTTATCATAATGAGCTGTTGCACCACCTGTCTGTCCCGGATGAGCGTGCCCCATAACTCCGGAAGTTGTATTACCTGGATCATAAAAAGTATTTAATAATCTGCTTACCGCCGTATTTAAAGTCAAAGGAACAGATACCGCCAAATTTCTTCGAGCCGGAAAAACCGGAGGATTAGTTCCGGGAATTGCTTGTGCTACCCGCTTATTTTCTGCTTTATACGCAGTCTCAATTTCCGTAACCATTTTTTCCAAAGTATTTCGAATAACGGTCATTTTTGTTAAAAAATCCGCGAAAATCCCTCGATTAGATTCGTCAATAGATTCTATTCGTTTTTTGAAATCAAATAAATCGAAAGCAGTTACAAAACTTTTAATTGGTGCCAATTGTGTTGGGATATTCCCCTGATTACCAGCTAAGAAACTATCAGTAAAATTCGCATTTGTACAAGCCGCCAAAGCTGTTCTGGCTTCATTTGTAATATCGCGAGCATTTACTTGAAGATTTTGCCATTCGGTTGGCGAAAGTTTACAACCGTTGGTATTGGTTTCTTCTCGGAACTGATGAAGCCATTGCTTAATTTTTTTTGACTCTTCGACGCCAAGTCCCGCAAAATTAGCTGCACCAGCTATATTTACAAATCTATTTCGATTAGTCGCATCTGTCATATATTTTAATAAGTAAGGTATTTTTTCAACAAAAGTCATCTTATTCTCTTCTCCCGCGAAAATTCTTTCATTAATATCAAAATCATTATCATGTCGTCGCTCAACACGAGTTATTTCTCGCCAAAGAACTCTGTATATTTCTTCATCGCTTGGAGCTTGTTCACTATTGTTTACTTCTCCGGATAATTCAGAATAAAACTCTTCCGTCGGAATATCTTCTAAAGTTTGAATCTGGTTTTCAACATGAATTTCGCGAGTATTTAAATTAGTTAGATTTGTCGTCATATCTCGTGATAATTGATTAGCTTGTTCCGCCTCAACAGCTTCTCTAGCCAAATCATCATGCATTAAAATCGTGTCTAAAACGCGTACTCGGTTATCTGTCCCAAATATTTCCGCGAAATCATACGGATTAGCAAAACCATTGTTTTGTACAAACCCTTCCGGATTGTTAACAACCGCTAAAATAAATTTATGAAAATCCCTCAATTCAGTCTGATTATGAGAGTTTTTCCAACCAGTTTTATGATTAACAACCGAAGTATAAGCTTGTTCCATTTCTCCCTCCAAACGAAATCTCGCTTCTGCCGACTTAGCTTTAAAATGAGCAATTGTTGATCTACATCTTCGCGCATTATTACGATTTCCTGTTCGAAATTGCCATGCGTTTGGCCAGTTTAAAGGATTTAAACGGTGACGCATCCGTCCTAACCAACTTTTTCCACGAATTGTTCTCAAAGTGTGTTCTCCTCGCCTACCTCCTTCGCGAAAATTTGTTTTAAAATGACTTTCCAGTGTTTCAGACAAATAATCAACCATATCCAAAGTGAAAACTGAAGCATTTCGCGAATCGCCTCCGTGTCGAATATAGTTAATTGTCGGTTCTAAATACTGATGTAAAGCGTTAGACATCGCAGTATAACGCCCCACCGGATTATTGCCGGCTATGGTATTTAAATCATCTAAAACATCCATATTGCGAACAAAGTGAGCTTCTGGAAAAAGTCTTATCAATAATTGTCGCGGAATATTCCAAAATCTTCGCGCACTTTCTGAGAAAAACCCATCAACTTGCGGAGGCAAATTATTATAACGAGCTGGAGTATTGAAAGTGCCAGCTGTTATTATTCTTGCCACATTATCAGCTACCTTTTGCGTTTCAAAAATTTCAGGATTTGTTGTGGCCGTTGGTGCCCAAGTTAATCTGTTTAATCTGTCGTCATTTTCAGGAGGAGTTTGCCAAATAACATTTCCACGATTTTCCGCGAAATTTTGTTTTGTAGACGATTTGTT
>CAZYIR010000088.1:0-5821 GCA_964647165.1 uncultured Candidatus Peribacteria bacterium | reverse complement strand
TGCTATTCCACGAAAAATTTCGCGGGATTTACATATCCGAAAATACGGATTTCACGGAACTGCTAACCAGTCAGCCATTCGTCTAGTGGAAGAAAAAAACGGTCAGAAAATTCCCGCGAAAACAATAATTTGTCATCTTGGCGGTGGCGCTTCGGTAACGGCGGTGAAAAATGGGAAATCTATTGGGAATTCAATGGGATTTACGCCCTTGGAAGGATTGGTGATGGTTTCTCGCAGTGGAGACATCGATGCCGGCGTGGTTGAATTTCTCGCGAAAAAAATGGATTTGACGGTTGATGAAGTTTTAAAAATTTTAAATAAAGAATCGGGAATTTTGGGGTTAACGGGAACAACCGATTTAGCTGAAGTTTTCGAAAATTTCGCGGAAAATTCTGATTATAAATTAGCTTTTGAAATGTATTTAGAGCGTCTGGAAAAATACCTTTATTCTTACATCGCTCGATTGGAAGGACTGGATTGTTTGATTTTTTCTGGTGGAACCGGTGAATATAATAAAAAAATTCGCGAAAAAATTCGCGAAAAATTGAATAAATTAGGTTTCAATCCTGAAATTCAGGTCGTTCATATTGAAGAAGACCGGGAAATGATGCGACAAGTTTTGTAATTATTTAAATCCGAAGTCCGAGTACAATATTTAGTTGAAATTTCGCGGAAAATCGGGTATAATCTAGAGATTTTAATTTATCAATATGAAATTTTTCTCTAAATTGTTGCCTTACAAAAGAGTTATAGCATTTGTTTTAGTGCTTGTTTCCGTTTATTTGATAATTCCAGAAACAACATTTGCCATAAATGATGAATCAGATGTTTTAAAAGGCTTGGCAGAACTTTTAGGAGTTGTAATTAGCGCTTTAACTTTTATTTCATTATTGATGATGAAGTTTTTTGGTCAGTTACTGGGAACTAACCTTTTAACAGGACCAGAGGCTATGCAGGCACTAACGCCAATGTGGGTTTGGGTTAGGAATTTAACCAATGTTTTATTTGTAATTATTTTGGTAGGGTTGGCTTTTTCTAATCTTTTCGCGAGTTTTTCAGGAGATGGCGGGGGAAATTGGACAATTAAAGAAAAATTACCCAAGGTGATTATTGCTTTAGTCGCAATAAATTTTTCACTTTTAGGTTTTAAGGTAGTTATTGATGCTGTTAATGTGGGAACAGTGGCAATTTTGGGACTTGCGGATAGTCGTTTAGATGCGGATAATCCTGCTCAAAAAGAAGCTATAATAAATGGAAAAACATGGGTTATAGTAACTAAAAAAACTTATGATAAAATAAAGACAAAAGATTTTACTGGGGATACGGAAGACATTCATGCTGGAGAATCTTGTACCAAAGAACATAATGAAATGGCAAGTACTTCAACACAAAATCCTCTCGTTTTGGGATTTCATAAAAATAAAAATTATTTTGTTTGTCGTGATTTTCGTAGTCAGGTTAATGACTTATTTTGTTCCGGGTGGGAAAAAGAAGGATATGATGAAAATGTTAATCCAGAAGATTTGGATGATAATTGCTTGTTTATTTTAAGAAAAGATAACTTTAAAACCATTTTAGAACCCGATGATGAAGCTGGACAAAATTTATTTATGTCTTTTGGAACAGTTTTTATGCATTTAGAAAAGCTTCCTGCTTTGGGGGCGCAGATTGATAGTTTAAATGGAGTGTTGCTGAATACTTTATTTTCTTCTATTTTAAGTATTGCTTATGTGGTCGCTTTGGTCGCGATTTTTATAGCTTTATTGGCGCGAGTTATAGTTATTTGGATAGCATTAGTATTTTCTCCGGTGATAATTGCTGCTTTTATCATGGGATTTTCAGATAAAGCAGGTGATTTAACGGATAAATTAGTTACACATTTAATTATGCCTTTAAAAATCGCGGCAGCTTTTGCGGTAAGTTTTGTGATGATGTCGGGAATGATTGATTTTGAAGTTGTAAATAAAGGAGATATGTTTGTTTTTGGTCCAGCTTTATCAAATTTAGGAATAGCTAAATATGGATTTTTATGGCAGATGGCGACCATTGTTATATTTTGGTTGGCTGCTAAGTGGGCAACGGAAGGGAATTTAGCTCATTCTATTACAGAAAAATTATTTAATGGAGCGCAAGAGTTGGGAGAATTCTTGGCGAAAGCTGCTACAATCAATCGTCAGATATTTTCTGTGGGGACAGGGGACAAAGACAACAAGTTCGCACTTTCTACTATGTTTACAGCACCGTTGGAATTAGCCAGAGAAAAAGAACGAGAACAAGCCAATTCTTCGCGGAAAGCTTTTGCTAAAGCCTTAGGAATAGATGGCAGGGAAGTTATTGCTGATTTAAAAACAAAAACATTTACCAGTGGTGCCGGACTTATGGATACCATATCGAGATTTGAAGATTTAACAGATGCTAATCGCAATAAAGACGCTATTGAAAAAGCAATTGATAATATTCGTACTTCTGATTTGTCAACAGCTGAGCAGGAAAAAGCAATTAAAGCACTTCAAGATAAAGGCATGTCAGGTTTAGAAAAATACATTATAGCCGCTAAAACAAGAAATGTGGCCTTCTGGAAAGATGTTGAAATGCATAAAGGAAAACTTACAGATAATAGTTTCTATAAAGGAGAATCAAGTACCAGAGATCCACAAGAAACAGACAAACCGCAAGAGGAAACGGGTTCCATTTCTGTTAATGCTAACCAGAAAACAGCTGAAATTCGTGTCCCAGGAGAAGCAAACCCAATTAAATTAACAAAAGATGATACAAAAAATATTACAGCAGGAAACATTAATAACTTAGACGACCAAAAGAAAATAGCGATTAAAAAAGCTCATATTGGTGAATTAGATTTTGCCGGATTCAAAGGTATAGCAGCAGGTTCTAATATTGAGCCAGAAAAGCTTATGGAGAATTTGTTTGCAGCAGGGTTTGCTCAAATTAATGGTATTAAAAAACCGGAATCAGGTGAAATAATTAACGCCCAAAAATTAGATGATGATAATATGATTATAACAAAGAAAGATAGTAGCAATAAGCCACGAGCAGTTTATTTGGCAGACAGAAAGACGGGAGTTCCAATTAATTTAACTCGATTGGGAGCGGCTGGGAAAGCAGTTACCTCAGAAAATGCCTCAGACATTATTCAAAAATTAACCCAAGCTCAGAACAGTTCAGATACTCTAAATTCTTTGGGAATTAGTGGAGACGTTGTGAGCTCTTTTATAAATGAAATTAATAATATTTATAATTTAAATTCATCAAACCAGGGAAGTAATACTTCCAATAATTCTCAAACAAATTCAGGTAATTAATAAACAAAACCCCACAAAGTTTCCGCGAAATTTTGTTTATTTTACAATATTGGAATTATTAATAATCGATAAATTTTAAATCAGTTGCTTTCCCCGCGAAATTTTCACCAACAAAAAAACCGGAATGCCGTGACTCCCGCGTGATCATTTTTCCTGTGAATTGCAAGGTGGGTAGTTTATCCCTGTTCCCACGAGAACAGATTTTCAACTTCCCTACAGGAAATGATTAGGAGAAAAAGATCAGAGAGTCACGAACATTTCAGTAACACCACAAATATATAGCGAACAATTTTTTTAGTCAATAAAAATAAATAGTCATATTAAGTTTTATGTGTTTTTTTATCTATTTTTCCGCGAATTTTTTTATTTTTTAAATAAATTTTTGAAAACCAAATACGGAAAAACAAAAACCGCGCGAAAAATTCTTTTTCCGCGAATTTTTGGTTCCAGAACCAGTCTCCAAAGCCATTCCAAGCCTATTTTTTGAATAATTTGTGGTGCGCGCTTTGTTTTTCCGGCCCAAAAATCAAAAGTTCCGCCAATCCCAATTCCAATCCGCAAAGATGGAATTTTTCGCGCGAATTTATCTAGCCAAATTTCTTGTTTTGGCGCACCAAAAGCGACTAAAATTGCGTCAGGTTTTGATAATAATAGTTTCTTTGAAAATTTCGCGGGATTTCCATCTTCAAATCCAGCAATTTTTAATTTCGGATATTTTTCGCGGAGTTTTTCTACCGCAATCTCCGCTACGCCAAAACCTCCAATCAAATAAATACTTTTATTTTCTTCCGCGCAAACTCGACAGAGAATATCGGCAACCTCCACTCCCGTTATTCGGTTTATTTTTTGTTGGTAAAAAACTCGTGAAATTATGGAAATCCCCACCCCGTCACAAATATTCAGCGAAGTTTTATTTAAAATTCCGCGAAATTTTTTGTTTTTCTCTGCTTCTACAAGAAATTCCGGATTCACCGTTGCAATATGATGAAAATTTTTCTCATTCAAAAATTTCGCGAAACTTCTCGCTACTTCTTGACGACTAACATCGTCTATCCTGACACCGAGAATTTTTAGTGATTTCACAAAAGAATTATAGTGAAATTAGAAAAGGAAGGAAAATTTCGCGGGATTTTAAAATTACTTTGACAAACCAGTGTTATTATGTTATAATTCAAAAGAAATGGGAGGTACTTTAAAAACATATCATCCTTTTAATAGAAGAGAGGAACAACTTCCCCTTCTAAAGAGTTTTTTTGTCTTAAAAGAAAATCCTTCTTGGTTAAAAAATGACTTAGAAGAACAAAAAAGGCACGGTAATAAAACTTATATATGGAAACTGACTGATGAAATTCGTAAAAAAATGAAATTAGCGGTTGTTTATTTTGAAGAACGGGATGCACTAAAAAATTTTTTAGAGGATTTTATAAAAATTAATCTTCAAAAGGGTGGATGGGTAGAAACTCCTGAAAGCCAATTAAACACTATAATTAAAAAACATACTACTGATAATTTTAATCCAAAGAATTTTTTAAATGATTCTTATAACTCGAAGGAAGGCGAGGTCTTTCGAAATGGTTCTTATTTATTTTTTGCGCAACACAATATTGATGAAGCTAAAAAGCTTTTAGAGTATTTAAAATCAGCTTCTTAATCTCCGCGAAATTTTAAATCTTTCCGTTGGCGAAATCCTGAATAATCCTCGGATACCACTTTTTTTCTAAATTTTGAACGCGTTTTTTCAAAGTTTCGGGGGTGTCATCCGGAAAAACAGGACAACTTTTCTGACAAAGAATTTTTCCTCCGTCAACTTCTTCGTTCACAATATGAATTGTGCAACCAGTTTCTTTTTCTCCCGCGGCTAAAACTTCTTCATGAACATTAGTGTCCATTCCTCCCGCGAATTTTGGCAAAAGCGACGGATGAACATTGATAATTCTATTGGGAAACGCTTGTACGAATTTGTCTGACAAAATTCGCATATACCCAACTAAAACAATTAAATCGACTTTCAATTCTTGTAATTTCTCAATCATTTCCGTATCAAAAATTTCGCGGGATTTTCCTTTTGATTTGAAAGCAAAAATAGGAATTCCCGCTTTTTCTGCTTTGGCAACTGCTCCGCATTTTGAACGGTTCGTGAAAAGCCCGACAATTTCCACATTCTTTAAAGTTCCCGCTTTAATTTCATCGATGATTGCCTGAAAATCAGTTCCATTTGTCGAAGCCAGGACTGCTATTTTGTACATTTAGTTGTTCTTGAAAACCAGTTTTTCTTTGTTTAGTGCTTTTCCATTTAAATGAATTTCTTGTGGAAAATTTCGCGAAATTTTTCCCACCACTTGTGCTGTTATTCCATAGGATTCAGCTTTCATTAGAACAGCATCAACATCATCTTTCTCAACAATTAAAGCCATTCCCATTCCCATATTCCAAGTTTTGTACGCTTCTTTGTCCGCGACATTTCCCATTTTTTGTAATTTCAACATCATTTCGTGCGGTAC
>CAZYIR010000087.1:0-4451 GCA_964647165.1 uncultured Candidatus Peribacteria bacterium | reverse complement strand
AAATTTTTCCCATAAGTTTTCCTTCGGAATTCAAATGTTCATCAAAAGCCGCGGATAATCGAATTTCTCCACTTTTATCAGGTTTTAATTCAGCTAATTTTTGTAAAATTTGGGGCGTAATAATATATTTACCAACAATTGCTAAATCTGACGGGGCGTTTTCGGGAAGTGGTTTTTCAACAACATCTAAAACTTCTCCTGAATCTTGAAAATCCCGCGAAATTTCTACAATTCCATATTTTTCCGAATCTTTTTTATCAATTTTTTGTAATAACAACACCGATTCTCCTGTTTTTTCATAAACATCTATCAATTGTTGAACCGAATTTTTACCGCCTTCATTGTCAACAATATCATCTCCAAAAAGAATTAAAACGGCTTCATCTGGCGCAATCAAATTTTTCGCGCACAAAACAGCATGTCCATCTCCCAGTGGTTCTGGTTGCCGAACATATGAAAAATTCGCCATTCGCGAAATTTTCTGAATTTTTTCCAGTTCCGCGAATTTTTCACGAGATTTCAAAAGATTTTCCAGTTCCACATTTCGGTCAAAATGATCTTCAATAGCACGCTTTCCGCGCCCGGTAATTAAAATTATTTCTTCAATTCCCGCCGCTACAGCTTCTTCTACAATAAATTCTATTGCCGGCGTATCAAAAATAGACAGCATTTCTTTGGGCTGAACTTTAGTTGCCGGTAGAAACCGCGTCCCAAATCCCGCGACAGGTAAAATGGCTTTAGTAATCTTTTTCATAACAAGATTAGAATATAAAATTTCGCGGAAAAATCAACATTGTCTTAAATTTTCGCACTTTTATTCTTTTTTCTTTCGAGGCGGAAAAAGCTTTTTTACTTCTTTTACAACATCCTTAGCTTTAATTGTTCTTGATTTCCCAGACTGCATATCTCTGATAATTAATTCACCTTTTTTCACTTCTAAATCACCCATAACAATAGCGTAAGGCACTTTAAACTTAGCTGCTCGTTTTAACTGCTCTTCCATTGAAGTTTTACCCAAAACACCTACCGAATTAAATCCTGCCTCACGAAGTTTTACTAAAATAGGTAAAGCATGTTTTTTCGCAACTAACCCCGTAGCTGCCACAAAAACCTCTAAAATATCTTTTCGCGGTGGTTCAATATCATTTCTCTTCATTAAATCAACTATCCGTTCCATTCCTGCTGCGAATCCACATCCACCCAAATCAGGTCCACCCATTTTTTTGATTAATCCATCATATCGTCCGCCAACTAAAATTTTATTTCGCATTCCTTTCTCGCGAAATTCAAAAACCGTATGCGAATAATACTCTAACGGTCGCACCAATGAAGGATCAATCGTATATTCTATACCGAATGAATTTAAATAAGCTAAAGTCTGATCAAAAAATTCGCGAGATTCCGTCGATAAAAAATCAGTAATTTTAGGAGCCATTTCCAAAAGGACTTCTTCGTCTTCAGTTCGTGGAGACAACAACGATAAATACTTCCCTTGAGCTAATTTTTCGCGAGACGCGATAGATAAACTTCGTTCTTTGCCAGCATAAAAATTAGCCAGTGCTTCTACAAATTTTGCTCTATCTTCCGGAGAACCGATAGTATTTATTTTTAATTCGCAATTTTCGCGAATTTTTAAAGCTTCCAAAATATTATGTCCTAAATAAATAATTTGCGCATCTATTGCCGGATCACTTTCCCCCAAAACTTCTCCACCAAATTGCCAAAAAGCTCTTTTGGTCCGCGACTGAGGTCGTTCAAAACGAAAACATTTTCCAATTGAATAAAGTTCTACCGGTAAAGCTTCATTGTACATTTCATGCTCAATAAAACTTCGCACAATTCCCGTTGTCATTTCCGGACGCAAAGAATAATCTCGTTTACGAGGATCCTGAAACGAATAAATTTCGCGTTTAATAATTTCTGTATCCGTTCCTAAAGCCCGATGAAAAACTTCTGTTTCTTCAAAAATCGGAACTTCTATTCGCCTAAAACCTGATTGACGAAAACGATGACGAATTATTTTTTTAATATAGGTAAAATAATCATGATCATCTGGTAAAACATCAGATGTTCCGGCTGGAGCTTTAAAAGGTTTAAATTTCATTAAAATCTAAAATTAGTGGCAAGGAATGATATAACTAAAATTTCGCGAAAAAGCAAGGAAAACCCCGCGAAATTTATTATTTCTGAGAATTTAAAATTCTCTCAACAGCTAAAACACAATTACCGGCATCAATAACCGTTAAAACAGGCGTTTTACTTGGCATTTGTAAAGTGGAATGAATGTTTACCAGATAATCTGTTTTATCTTTAAACGGAGGACAAGCGATTGTCACATTATTAGAATTAGCCCCGACAAACCCCGACAAAGCGTTCGATCTTCCGGCAATTGTTACAAAAATATTTCGCGAATTTTTACTCCCCTCCTTAACAATTTCTAAAACTTTTAGCGGTTCCTTATGCGCTGAAGCTGCATATAATTCAACTTCAATATTTTTATCTTCTAATGGTTTTTTTATTTTTTCAGCAAACGCAAAATCACTGGTTGAGCCGCAAATAATGATAACCTTTGAATCCTTCATTTAAAAATTATTAAAAAACTACGCGAAAATTTTACAAAATTTTTCAATTAATGTAAAAACAAAACGACTTATTTATAAACAAAATAAAATGAAAAATCCTTTAAAAGCTCTTCTGGCGCTAACTGTCGGTTATGCTGGCGGTTTATTGTTAGCTAAAAAGACCGGTAAGCAGTTACGCCAAGAATTGGCAAAATCTGAAAACCCGGCCCAAACAATGTTTAATGCAATGAAAGATCCTGATATGCAAGCTTTTTCTGATTTTAAAGATTGGTTAGAAAATTCTGAAAAACTCCAGGAACTTGTAAAAACAGGTAAAGAAAAATTCGCGGAAATAGCAGAAGAAGCTAAAGGAATGGGAGAAGAAGCGATGAAAAAAACCAGCAAAGAATTGGAAAGAGTGGCTAAAGAAGCAAGTAAAGTAGCTAATGATTTAAAGAAAAAAGCAACGAAAAAAACTAAAACTGTAAAGAAAAAAGCAACTAAATTTAAAAACGAATTAAAAAAAGAAGTGAAAACCATCGCCAAAAAAATAAAAAAATAATTCCGCGAAATTTTTAAAAGTTAGAAAAAAATATTGATGCTTAATCGTCTGATTTTAAACGAATTTAAAAACACAAACTCAAAACTTCTTTTGGTGACAAAATATCTTAATTCCTCACAAACAAAAGAAATTTTCGCGGAAATTTTTAAAAGCCAAGAACTACTTTCTCCTCAAAAGCAGGAAAATAGAGACACAATAAAAATCATCTCCCTCGGTGAAAACCGTATTGACGATATTTTGCAGAAAAAAATTCCGCGAAATTTTTGTCATTTTATCGGAAACATTCAATCACGCCGAATTCCTGAAATTAGTGAAAATTGTGCTGTTATTCACTCTTTGTGTAATTTAAAACATGCTGAGTTATTCGCTAAACAGAAACAAAAAAATGATTTTTTTATTCAAATAAATATTTCCGGTGAACCACAAAAAAGCGGAATTTCTCCTCTAAATTTCGCGGAATTCTATAAATCTTTACCAGAGAATTTAAATATCATCGGAATTTCCGGTATGGGAAAAGGAACAAATTTCACAAAACAAGAAAAAATTAAAGAATTTAAAACACTTTTAAATCTCCGCGAAAAATTCAATCCTCAGTGGCAAATTTCCGCCGGAACTTCTGCTGATTATAAAATCGCTTTAAGCATGGGAATTGACATTATTCGTCTAGGTAGAGCCATGTTCAAATAAAACTATCAACCCCCATTGTGAGAAAAATTTCGCGGACCAACTACTCCACAACCGGATTAAAATAAATATCTTGAAAATTTCGCGATTTATAAATAACCGGAGCTTTTTTGAAAACCGTATAACCATCAGAATTTTTACCGTAAGTTGTACCTTTTAAATCACTTAAATAAACTATTCCTTTCCCAGCTTCCGGATAATATCCTGTTGTATTTTTAGCTTTTATAAAAACGCGAAATTTATATTCTTCACCAGCCAAAACATTCTTTCCCCAATCTGTAATAAAAATAGTTCCACTGCGCGGGAAATCTACTTCCATTATATCATTATACTGATCTATCATTTTTAGTTTGAAATTTCGCGCCGGCCCAACCGCATCATCAAATCTTATTCGGAAAGAAATCGTATCTAAAGTAGTCTTGTCTGATAACTTATTGGTTAAAATAACATTCCCAATCTCAATCCAATCACTATTAATCGCAATCGGAACCACATCCTTTTTATCATAAACATTAACATATATTCCTTTCTTTTCTATATCATAACCTTGTTTATTTATTTTTAATCCTCTTCGACGAATTGCCACTCGACGAGAAGATCTCGCTCGACCGTTTTTTGTGAAATCATTAGACTTGGAAGTTCCC
>CAZYIR010000086.1:0-5846 GCA_964647165.1 uncultured Candidatus Peribacteria bacterium | reverse complement strand
TTTCATATTTTAACATGAATTAATTTCCCGCGAAATTTTACCCACTACAACTAATACAATCTTCTTTAATCTCGCCAGACATTGAGCGAAGATAATAAATTGTTTTAATCCCGGATTTCCAGGCGTGGAAATAGTTGTTGTACAGGTCTGCCGGTGTAGTTTCCGCAGGGTTTAGCATCCACTCAAATGAAATTGATTGGTCAATCCATTTATAAACCGTTGCAATCATATCAATAACATCTTTCATATCTAAATGCGGATATTCTTTGTAAAGCCAGAAATTTTCTTGATTCAAATTTGGCGCAACTGTCACAGTCGGCGCAATAACATTTGTTTCCACAAAGAATTTTTTATAAATCGGCAAAAGCCCCGCTGTTGTTCCCACTACTCCAGAGGTTGAAGTATTTGGCGCCGGCGCGAAATTATAAGCAAAACGAAGTCCATGTTTTTTCATTTCATCAATAAAGCCCGCCCAGTCTAAATCCGTTTTTGAATTTTTCGCGAACCATTTTTTGTCTTTTCCCATCACAATTCCTTTACTCCATTCTGAACCATCAAAAAGTTCATATTTCCCGCGAATTTTGGCTAAACCCACGGAAGCCCGAAGAGCATAATAAGCAAATTTTTCAAACAATTTATCAACATGCTCACGCGCATCCGGTTTGTCATATTGATAACCGTTACAAGCTAAATATTCAGCCAATCCCATAAAACCCAGCCCAACTGAACGATATTTTTTCGCGGTAGCTTCTGCTTCTTGAAGTGGATAAAAATTAAGCGTAATCACATTATCTAAAACACGCATCGCGATTTCTGAAATTTCTTGGATATCTTTATCTTGATTAACTTTCGCGAGATTTACAGAGGCTAAATTACAGACAACAGTATCTCCCATTTTGTATTTAATGGAAAGTTCGCCATTATTATTAACCTCGGAAACAAAAGTAGATGGACTAGTATTTTGGCAAATTTCCGTACAAAGTTGTGTCGCATAAACATTTCCTGCGTGTTTATTGGCGTTTACTCGGTTTACAGTGTCGCGAAAAAAGATATATGGCATTCCGGTTTCCACCGCTGATTTCATAAATTCTTTCATTAAATCTTTGGCCCGAACTTTTTCGCGAAGTTTTAAGTTTTCATTTTTTTCACATTCTAAATAAAATGCATCGAAATCCTCATTAAAAAAATCTTCCAACCTCTTTCCGGTGACCGAATAAATTTCATGCGGATCAAAAAGTGTAAATTCTTCATCTTTTTCCACTCGTCGCATAAAAATATCTGGTACAGAAATCGCGGGAAAAACATCAAACGCTTTGGAACGAATATCTCCGGTTTCCGTTTGAATATTTAGAAAATCATAAATATCTTTGTGCCAAATATCTAAAGTTGGCGAAATCGCCCCCAATCGTGATCCCAACTGATTAACTGCACAAGCCGTATCATTAATTACGCGAACCCACGGAATTACTCCACCGGAAGCTCCTTCCACTCCGCGAATTTTTGCGCCGCGTGACCGAATGTGTCCAAGATAAATTCCCACTCCACCACCAAACTTGGAAATTTGCGCCATATTTTCAATATTATGATAAATTGATCGCAAATCATCGTCCGCGTTTAGCTTAAAACAACTGGAAAGTTGGTGAAATTTTGTTCGCGCGTTCATCAAAGTTGGTGTCGGTAAACTTAGTTTTTGACTGGAAGTTGCTTCGTAAATTTTTCGCGCAATTTCCATTCGTTCTTCCGGTTTTTCCGGAATCGCTAGAAACAAAGAAACTGCTAAATACATTTCTTGTGGAAGTTCGCGAATTTCTTTATTGCGGTTAAGAAGGTATCGACGATCAAAAGCTAGGTGAGTTGAATAAATATACTCAAAATCACGATTTTTATTTAACCATTTCCCGGCTTCCAAAATTTGTTCTTCGGTATAGTTTTCTAAAAATTTCGCGGAATAAAGACCTTTTTTAATATAATCGTCAAAGTGAGCTTTCCAGGCTTTAGCGGTATAAATTTCTTTATGCGAAATTCCGCGAGACCTGATCGCTTTTTTATAAAAATCCATTGCGTAAAGTCGTCCCGCAACATTTTGCCACCAAATATTTTCAACTGTGATTTTATCTAAAGCCGCTTTTCGCAAATTCTTCATAATCTGCTCTGTTTTTATCCCGTCAATTAAAGTGATTTTAAACAACTCAAAAAGTTCGTCGAAAGGACATTTGTCTTCTAGTCCACGAGCGGCTATAGCCCAAACTTTTTTTAATTTTTCGCGCGAAAATTTTTGTTTTTTCCCGTCGTGTTTAACAACTTTCAGAAGTTCTTTATCAATTTTTTCTAATTCTTTCAAGCGTCGTTCTGCTCGCGTTTTGGCTCTTTCGGCCCGATAAAGAATATAAACCCGCGCTACTGTGAAACACCCTGATTCCACTAATTTTTCTTCTACGATATTTTGAATGTCTTCTACGCTGGGAACCTTGTTTTCAACAAAAAAACGGTCCTGAATTTCTTCTACAATTTCTTCCGTTAAAATTTCCGCGAAATTTGGTAAAGAAATTCCGTGATCCGGAGTAGAGGCAATTGCTTTTTTAATAGCTGTCTCAATTCTTGTCGGATCAAAAGGGACAACTGTTCCGTTTCTTTTTAAAATTTGAGGTTCCATCTAGTTTTTGAGGGTAAAAAAAAACATTTCGATAAAAACACACTATCTAGTGTGTGGAACATTATTCTAAATACTAAATAAAGTGTGAGCAAATTAAAAATGCAAAATTTTCACTTGATTTTTTAAAAAAATTTTCCTCAGAAATTAGGAATTTAAAAAATTTTTCGCGAGAATTTTACTTCGTTCCACTCCCGGCTGATTAAAAACATTAATTCCCATAAACTCCCCCAAAAAGGCAGTGGCTCCCATAAACAACATAAACAATTTTCCTAGATTTTTCGCGGAAATTTTATCAACTTGGATTGTAAAATTAGGACATCCCTTTTCTGTTAAAGCTTGGGCGGTCCCTTTCAGTTCCGCGTGCATTAGTTTTTCAAAAATTTTGAGTTTCGGTTTTAGCCAATTTCTATCTTGAACTAAATTTAAGCTTGGTGTTTTGTTTCTCCGCGAAATTTCCATAAAAATCACTAATTTATCTGCTGGGCCATCCACAAAAAGTTGCAATTGTGAATGTTGATCTGTCACTCCTTGAGCGGGGATTGGGGTAATTCCTTTGCCGCCTTTTCCTGTAGATTCTGCTAAAAGTTGCGCCCACCAGTTTCCAAATTTTTTCATTTTCGCAGAATACGGCATTAAAATATTTTGTGGTTTTTTCGCGAAAAATTGTGCTGTTGCCAACTGAAACGGTAAATTTTCTGTAAAATCTTTGCTTTGAAATTTTCGCGAAATTTCTTCAGCTCCCGCCAAAAGCTCGTCAATATTTATTCCAATTAAAGCGGCTGGCAATAACCCCACCGCGGTTAAAACGGAAAACCTTCCACCAATATTTTCTGGAACACTAAATGTGGTAATACCGCTTTTCGCGGATTCTTCGCGTAAAAATCCGGATTCCCCAGTCACAAAAATAAAATGTTTTTTTCTTTCTAAATTTAGTTGTTCCAAAATTTCGCGGAAATATTTGTATTGTGAAATTGTTTCAATGGTTTCTCCTGATTTTGAAATAACGATAAACAAAGTCCGCGAAAAATCTAAAAATTCCGTTAATTCTGCGATAGCATCCGCATCAATGTTTTCTAAAACGTGTAGTCTAGGAAAATTTCGCGGAAAAGTTTCTCCTAAAGCTTCCTGAATAGCTAATGTTCCTAAAGC
This sequence comes from uncultured Candidatus Peribacteria bacterium, assembly GCA_964647165.1. Classification (GTDB taxonomy): domain Bacteria; phylum Patescibacteriota; class Gracilibacteria; order UBA4473; family UBA4473; genus JALVIB01. The sequence continues at coordinate 2,044 of CAZYIR010000086.1, read as the reverse complement.
GGAACCACCTATCCCACAAACCACAATGTCTTTGAATTTGTTCTTTGAAAGTTCCGCGAATTTTTTTATTTCCGTTATTTCTTTCTTAAAAAATTCGTTGTTAAAAATTTGATAAAATCCTTGTTTGCGATTTTTAATCTTTGTTAAAAATTCCGGAAGCTGTTTTGAAAATTTGTTCCAATCCTCTTGCGCGAAATTTTGACTACTCCCAAAGTTGGTAAAATCTATTTTCATAACATCTGAATTATAGTGAAAAAAACGATTCTAAGAAATCTAAATTATGAAGAACAATTAATGACAATGAATTTTTCGCGGAAACAAGAACTTGTTCCTATTTTAAAAAATTTTTGTTAGAATGTTGTTGTGAAAAAGTTTTTAACGATTTTGGTAACTATAACAAGTTTGGGGAGCTTGGTTTTTGCCGAAACATCACAGTTGTTCCCCGCTAGTTTTGTAGAAGTGGCAAACGGAAATATTGTGGAAAATACTTTGTTGGCCAGCGATGAAGGGAATGTTTTTATTGAGTTTTCAAAAGAAATAAAATTTATTGATGCGGAAGCAAAAACCAGTTTCACGGGAGAAATTCTACCGCCTCAAAAAATTGAACTTGATGTGCCAAAACCTCGCGGATTAATGCGAGAATTGGTGACTTTTGAAATGGTTTCCAGCACTGGAGCTGATATTTATTTTGTGGATCGGTATGACAAAATTTCGCGGAAAAATTTATATCGCGAGCAACTTTTAAATCCTGACGGTTTAAAAAAATCTTTCTGGGTAAAACTTATTTATTTAATTAAAGATGAAAATGTAAATCTCCCTAAATTATGGGAATGGCAAGGTGAAAAAGACGGTTGGAAACGCCTTGGTGGAAACACAACCGAAGTTGGAGATAATGCGCGAATTTTAAGCGCTGTTCTTCGTCGAACCGGAATTTACGCGGTTTTTGACGAAAATCCGTCACCGGAACATTTTGCCGATGAATACGAAATCCCGCACCAAGAAACAACGATCACCGAAGCTGAAGAATCATTTTCTGAAGATGGTGTTAATGAAAATTTAGGAGTTGTTGCTGATTTCATAACAGATAATCAGGAAGAAATAGAAAATTTCGCGGATTTTCATTCGGCCGGTGATCCGCCTTTTATTGAAGGTTCTTCAGAAATCCCTAGTGTTCAAGCTACCACTGAAGAGTTGGAAATATTAAAAGAGTTGGAAGAAAAGTTATCTCAAAATTCCGCGAAATTACGAGCCAATCCCGAAATGGAGCGCCAATACAATGATTTAGTGAAGATACTAAAAAAAATTTACGCGAAAAAACAAAAAGTAGATACTTTAAATTCCGAATTGAATAATGTTTCATTTGCTCTAACTCGAGCCGAAACAGATATTGAAAAAGAAAATTTAGAAAAAACCTTTTTAAAACTACAAACCAGTTTGTACAAGGAACAAAATGAAATCAAAGAACTTGAAAAACAATCCTCGGCTCTAAAAGAAAATGTAGATAATTTTTTCGCGGGAATTACGATGTCGGAAACCGCTGAAGTAAATAACTTTAATTCTCCTGATACAACCGATTCGCCAGAAGAAAGCATGGAGGATGTTTATATCCCCGAAAATGCCAAACTCGTGCAATCTGGTGGTAACGAACCACAAAATATTTCTTGGGTCTTTCCTTTCTTTTTATTGGTATGTTTTGGATTATTGGGCTGGGGAGTTTGGTCTGCGAAAAAGAAGAAATATTAAAATTTCGCGGGATTTTAGATGTTGTTTATTCAATATTTTCCCAAAAACATTTTTGGCAATAAACTTTGTATGGTGCGGATTCGGGAACCGTGCTAAGCATTTTCTCTTTACAAAAGTCGCAAGTCCGCGAATATAATTTTCGTTCATTCCGCAAAGCCATTCTTTGTCGATGACGACAAGCTGGACACAGTTCCGGTAAAGGAAGCTCTTTTTTCGCAAGAAATTTTTGTTCCGCACTAATTACCAAAAAATCTTTCCCGCAAGCCGTATTTTGACATTGTAATTTTTTATCCATTGTTGG
>CAZYIR010000085.1:0-1702 GCA_964647165.1 uncultured Candidatus Peribacteria bacterium | reverse complement strand
TTGTACTCTAGTGGCATTACCTGCATTTACTGTACGCATCGCCATTGTTTGACCACGCATAAATCTTTGCATTTGTCCCAATGCGGCAAATGTTCCTCCCATAGCAATAATTTCCCAAGCTCCTTCAGGAGTTATTGGATCCACTAAATGTCCATGCAACATCGCTTGTCCTTCAACAAAAGAAAATCCTTGCAAGGCCTCCATTCCCCTTCTGGCTAAAAAAGATTCTCCTCGTGCAAAACGATTGACCCAACCACTTAAACGAGTAGCTCCGTTCAATCGAAAAAGATTATGAATCCTTGCTCCCGCACTGTATCCAAGTCGTTCTAATCCAAATGCTCGACTAGCTTTCAATGTTCTGGATCCTAATGAAACTCCTCTTGAAGTAACTCCGGCAGCTCCCGCGAAAATTCCTCCAATTCCAGCTGTAGCAATTTCTACTATTATAATTTCTGCCACCGTTTTTCCTATAGATTTCCAAAAATCAACATTTTCCGCTTTTAAATCAAAAATATTGTCCGTATCCCCATTCAAGTCCTGTAATTCATATAAAACCTTTTTTTCAAAGTTATTTAATTTTGAGTCATTAAGGGAAATTTTCGCGGATTTTTCACTTAATAATTGAATTGTCGCTTGTTCTTCCAATAAATTATCAACTTGATCATAAATAAACTTTAAAAAACTTGAATAAGGTTTTCCGTCTTTATCAACTGTTCCTGCCGGTAAATCTTTTAAGCTTGTGATATTTTTGGCTTTTAAAGACAACTTAACCTGAGCAACTATTTTTTTTCTTCTTTCTTTTGTTAATTCGCTCAGTTTATCTGAGAACTCTTTTTGTGTTGGTTTATCTAACTTAGAAGCTAAAACTTCAATACACAATGCTCGCGCTTCATCATAATGTTTATTGGCAATCGCATTTTTTATTTTTCTTAAACGCAAAACTTCAACCGATCCTAAATTTTCTTTGGCACCCATTAAATTTTTCGCGCCAAATACTTCTTGCGCAGTATTGAGCAAATTAAAAGCAGACTTGTCTCCAGCGTATAAATTCCAAATAGAATTATCCCCCATTTTTTCCGAACCGTTTTGATATTCCTCAAACATTCGCATCTCGTCATCAAAAGCCACAAAACTAACTGTTGGTTTGGGGGCGCCCGCAGGCTGTGTAATAACTCCTTTTTTTGTTTTTAGTTCTTTCAAATAAAAATCTATCGGATTACTGATTTTTTTACCGTTTCGTATATCTGTCGGATAATTATAAGTCAACATATACTCTAAAGCTTCTAAAACTTGCATACTGGAAAAATAAACTTCTTCTTGTGCGTCACTGTTATGCCAGAATCCTTCATTTGTTAGCATTGCTTTTTTCTCGGCCGTTGATGCTTTCATAAAATCCTCAAAATCTTCTTGTTCATCAAAAGTTGATTGTAAAGTTCGTTTGGCGGTTGCCAACATATCCATTGCCAATAAATGAGAGGTGCTCATTTTTATCCCTAAAGTTTGCTCTTGTGCTAAACTTCTTAGTTCCGGTGGTAAAGAATTCACATTCACATTATTTAATTTATCATAAATATCATGAAGACTGTCCCATGCTTTTTCTGGCGCGATTTTTTTCTGTCGCAACAAAAATCCTTCTTTCATAGCCTCCCAAAGTGATTTTTCATTGGAATCTGATGCACTTTCTATTTTATTATCAAATGTT
>CAZYIR010000084.1:0-1958 GCA_964647165.1 uncultured Candidatus Peribacteria bacterium | reverse complement strand
ATAAACTTCGCGAAAAAATGAACGATTTCTCAACCTCTATTCTCGATATAAAAACTATTGCCCGAGATACAAAAAAAATAATTTTCACGAAACCGTCCGAATTTAAATTTGAAGCAGGACAGTTTTTATTAATAAAATTCGCGAAAAATTTAATTCGTGCTTATTCTATCGCCTCTACTCCGGATGATAAAGATATTGAGTTAATTATCCGTATTATTCCTAATGGACGAGGGACGGGAATAATAAATTCCGCGAAAATTGGAGACATTTTTACAATTTCTAATGGTTTGGGGCATTTTCAGTTATCTAAAAACAAAGATTCTGAACTTTATTTTTTCGCTACAGGTACCGGAATTGCTCCTTTTCGGTCGATGATTCGCACCGAAAACAAACAAAAATTTCCGCGAAAAATTTATCTATATTATGGAGGTAGATATTTGGAAGATTTACCTTATCTAGATGAAATATCCACTTGGGCAAATTATTCTGAAATAAAAATCGGACTTTCTCGCGACAAAAACGCCGCCAAATCCAAAATCCCAAATTTAAAAGCGGAATTTGATAATTGTCGAATTACTAAATTTATTAAGAACAAAAATTTCGCGGAAAATTCTGAATTTTATATCTGCGGAAATCGCGGTATGGTAGATGGCACAAAAGAATTACTACTATCTAAAGGAATCAAGGAAGATAAAATTTTCTTTGAAAAATTTAATTAAAAAAACCGTCTCTAAAGACGGTAATTTTATTTCATTTATTAAAAATATAACTTAGGCTGACGCCACTTCTTCACTTTTTTCTTCTACTTTTTCTTCAACAACCGCTTCTTTAGTTGGTTTTTCAAATTTTTTGTAAGTTATTTTCTTTTTAACTTCTTTTAAACGCAAAGCTTTTCCTTCTCGTTCTCGCAAGAAATTTAATTTTGCACGACGAACTTTTTGAGAACGCATAACTTCTATTTTCACAATATTTGGAGAATGAATCGGAAAAACTTTTTCCACTCCGACTCCTGAAGCAATTCTTCGCACCGTAAAAGTAGAATTAATTCCATGTCCCGGATTTACTGCGATAACGGTACCGTTAAAAACTTGAATTCTTGTTTTATTCCCTTCTTTAATTTTTTGATGAACTTTTACAATTTGTCCCGGTAAAAGATTTGGTACTTCGTCTTTACAATATTTAAGTGTGAAATCGTGTAGTATTTGTGACATTTCTAGGTAATTTAAGTCAAAATCAGGCGAATGTTAATAATTTTGTTTTTTCTGGCAAGTTTTTTCGCGAAAATTTTATATTTCCCTATCCCTGAGCGACAAATGTTTTTCAAAAACAAGAAGTCGAACGGGTCTTCCGCTGGTTTAAAGAAAACAATTGATTTTAGCGCTGAAACCTGTCTGTCGTCATTGCGAGGAGCGCAGCGACGAAGCAATCTCCCTTACTGTTTATTTTGATGCGGAAATTTTATATTTCCCTATCCCTGAGCGACAAATGCTTTTCAAAAACCAGAAGTCGAACGGGTCTTCCGCTGGTTTAAAAAAACAATTGATTTTTTCGTGGAAAAACCTATCTGTCGTCATTGCGAGGAGCAAAGCGACGACGCAATCTCCCTTACTGTTCATTCTGTCGCGGAAAATTTCGCGGAAATGGAGATTGCCACGCTCCACAGCAGAAAAAATAACAAATCCGCTCGCAATGACGGTGGTTGTTTTTGTTTTTTTTCGCGGAAAACTCGCTTGTTGTTTATTCAACAACTACAATTGGAAAAAATATTTGGTCGCCGGCGCCGGTTTCATCAACAACTTTCAAGGAGATCAAACGCCGTCCCGGAGTTTGAAACCTCCGCGAAATTTTAAACGGAGCCGGTCTGGCGGATTCCCAAGTTCCTGGTTCCGGTAATCCACCGGAATTAAAGTCCCAAAAATATCGCAAGTTTCGTCCAGTACTTTCTGAAGCATCAAAAA
>CAZYIR010000083.1:0-4701 GCA_964647165.1 uncultured Candidatus Peribacteria bacterium | reverse complement strand
ATCACCACTTCGTTGAAAAACGAAACAATTTTCTCAGCAGTTGCTTTGTTTACTTTACGATTTAGCGCGATAATTCCACCAAAAGCGGAAAGCGAATCTCCCATTTCGTAAGCCCGCGAAAATGCGTCATCGATAGTTTTTCCAATTGCCGCACAACACGGTGAAGCATGTTTAATAATACACGCAAAAGGTTGTTCAAAACTGATAGCCAGTTCCAATGCACCAGTAGAATCCCCAAAATTATTATAAGAAAGAGGTTTTCCGTTCAAGACTTTCGCTTTCACCAAATTTACTCCTTCCACAAACGGATCTTCCAAAATAACCGCCGACTGATGTGGGTTTTCTCCGTATCGCAAAGGCATTTTTTCTGCATTTTCTACCCAAAATTTCGCGATTAATAAATCGTAATGAGCAGTCATTTCAAAAACTTTTGCAGCTAAAATTTTTCGTGTTGGCATCGTGATATTTCCCTCACTTTTTAATTCCGCGATAATTTTCGCGTAATCTGTCGGATCAACAACCGGCGCACAAAACTCAAAATTTTTCGCGGCCGCCCGAATCATTGACGGTCCACCAATATCGATTTGCTCTACTTTTTCGCGGAAATCTTTGGATTCATCCAAATAATTTTTCTTAAACGGATACAGATTTACCACCACCATATCAATATCCTCCAAACCATTTTCTGTCATAAATTTTTCGTGAACTTCGTTTCCACGGAGATAAAGAATCCCCGCGAAAATTTGCGGAGTTAGCGTTTTAATCCGTCCTTCCAATCCTTCAGGAAATTTTGTAAAATCCGCGACTTCCTGTAAATTGGCAACTCCGGCTTCTTTTAAAACCCGAAAAGTTCCGCCCGTTGAAAGAATTTTATAACCCAAATCAGCCAATTCTTTAGCAAATTCCACCACACCTGTTTTATCTGAGACCGAGATTAGTACATTTTTCATAATAATGTAAAAAAATATCGCTCGTATTTTGTTTTTTTTATAAAAAAAATCTAGACAAAATCCCGCGAAATTTTTAGTTGAAAAAAATCACTAAAACAGGTATAATAACTGGATTTTAAACAAAAAAAATGGGAGCTCCAAAATTAAAAAAACAACCTGAAACAAGAATGACTGTGGTGCATTCTGCAAAAAATTCGCGGGAAACTCGCCATAACCCCAAACATAAAGAAATCAAAACTCAACTGGAAATTGTTCGTGAGACTGAAAAATTAGATAAAAAAACGAAAATAATTCCGGCAACAAAATTAGCTTTGGCCAAAGAAAGTAAAGCCGTCTTAAAATCCCGCGAAAAAACATTAAAAGCAACTGATAATAATATGGGAAAAGGTGGGCAAAGCTCAACAACAACTTCAGGTAAAAAATCCGGTAAAAAAGGAAAAGTTATTAAATTGGAAACCGCTAAAAAAACTTCAGCACAAATGGAGCTTTTAAAAAAAACAGGATTAGAATTAGAAGAACATAAGGAAATAACGGAAACTTATTTAAATATTTGGAATGACGAAGAAAAACTTAAAACACAAATTGAAACAGCGCAAAAACTAAAAAAACACAAAGGACTTTTGAAATATTTCGCGGAAAAAGGAGAAAAAATCCCCGACAAACCAACTGAAATTTTAAATAAATTAACAGACGATTTTATTACTTCCGATATTGATAAAAAAACCGGAAAAGAAGTCCGACGATTTAAAAGCTTAACTGAATTCGTTTCCGGGAAAAAATCATCCGAGATAGGATTTTTTGAAAAAATTAAGATATATTGGAAGGCGCTTTGGTCCGGTAAATTATTTATGTACTGGGGAATTAAAAATAAAGCAGAAAAACAATTATTGTTTTGGGATTATGGACGACGAAAAATTGCAAAATATGAGAAAATCTATCACAAGGCGGAAGAAAAAGTGAAAAAGGGAATTGGAATGGTGAAATCACTAAATCCAGAAGTAAAAAGATTGCGTGATACAATTAAAAACCCAGCACTGAGAGCTTTTATTTCGCGAAAAAATATGAAAATAAAAAACATTATGCAAGATATGCCTAAATTGGGACCAGAAAAATTCCCCGCGAAATTATCAGCCGAATATGCAAAATTAAACAAAGAAGGTCTGGCAAAATTTGGAAAAGAATGGATACACGCTGTTCAACATGGAAATGTTCCCGGCGTGGAATTAGTTGACGGAAAAGGCGCGAAAATTTTGCGTGGAGCTAAAATAAATGGACTGAAAGTTGGTGGACGAATAGCATTTTTTCGCGTAACCGCCCAAACACTTAAAGAAGCTATTCGAGCACGCAGTTGGGGAAAATTTAAGGCAACCGTGACTAGCTCAACTTGGCTTTCTAATACGGCCGAAATGTTGCCGATTTATGGAACAATTGCCAGTTTTAAACGGTTAAATGATTTTTCTACTGGAACTTCTGAAACTTTCCGAAAACTTGAGTTTGGTTTAAATTTAGCTTTTGATTTAATGATGATTATTCCTTTTATTTTCGCGGAAGGAGTTTCTTTCGGATTTGCTACTCCTTTTTTACTCGCAATTCGTGGAGCTGCTGGAAAAGGAATTAAATTTCTCGCGAAATATTTAGTAAAATCTCCGCGAATTATGAAATGGATCGCTAAAAACATTCCAAAACTAGCTGAAAAAGCAGTTGCTAAATATGAAGCAAGAACGGTTGAAAAAATCGCGGGAAAAACTATTACCAAAAAAGTTGAAAAAAGTAGTACAAAGGAAGCTGTAGAAATGGGAGCAAAAACGGTTGGAAAATCAACGAAAATTTTCACAAAAAAACAAATATGGAAAGAAATTAAGTGGGTAGCTGGAGAATCAGCAATAATGGAAGGGATCAATGTGGCAATTAGTCATAAAGATAAATTATTAAACATGGCCGTTGATATGTCCGGGTTTAACAAGACACAAAAGAAAGTTATCAAAATGGCTGGTCATAAATTAGTTTCCTAAAATTTCCGCGAAAATAAAAAATACTTAATTCGAATTTTAACAACGACAAATTACGCCCGCCTCTTTTAATTATCTAAACTAACTCACCATCTAAAATATAATTTTGGCGTTTGGTAATTTTAACTGGAACTTCTTGTCCGACAAGACTACGGCCGGAAGTAAAATAAACTTCAAAAAATTCGCGGGATCTTCCCGAATGACGAAAAAGTCCGTTATCAAGTGGAACCGATTTTTCGACCAAAACTTCCAAAGTTTTTCCAATAGCTTTTTCGCGATTTTTCCATGAACTTTCTTTAACAACCTCATCAAATCTGTGAAATCGTTCTTTTTTTATTCTTTCCGGGATAAACTTATCAACCATCTCGCCGGCAGCGGTATTTTTTCGCGGAGAATAAATGGCGGTAAACGAAAAATCAAACCCAACTCGTCGTCCAAAATCCAAAAGCTCTTGAAATTGTTCTTCTGTTTCTCCAGGGAATCCCACAATTATATCTGTGGAAATTGTTACTCCGGGAATTTTTTCGCGAATTTTTCTAATAATTTCTTCATACCGCTCAACCGTATAGTTCCGTTGCATATTTCGTAAAACCTCATTTGATCCATGTTGAACCGGTAAATGAACATACGGGCAACTTGTTTTCATTTCTGCCAAAGCGTCAATAACATCATCGGTAAAATCTTGAGGATGTGCCGCGGTAAATCGCAAGCGAGAAAGCCCTTCGGAATGAAGTTTGTCGACTTTTTGCAAGAGTTTTGCAAAACATTTCTCACCCTTGTGTTGATACGAATTCACATTCTGACCGAGCAGTGTAATCTCCTTTGCGCCGTTTTTTACAAGTGTTTGGCATTCCGCGAAAATTTCTTCCAGTGGACGCGAAATTTCGCGACCGCGGGTATGCGGAACAATGCAGTATGAACAAAATTTATCGCACCCTTGCATAATTGGGACGAAAACTTGAAACTTGTTTGTCACATTTGGCGAAATGCTGAAATAATTATCATTTTCATAATCACAATTTTGTGCCTCAAAATCCGCGAAAATATTTTCTAAAATTTTGGGTAATTTCACGCAATCCTCAATCCGAAACACAAAATCAATAAAATTATGTTGTAAAAGCGGATCTTTTGCTTCCTTTTTTGCTCCAGTTTGTCGCACCATACATCCAGTTACTCCAATTTTCGCGTTCGGATACTCTTTTAACATTTCTTGCATAGCACCGATTGCTTTGTCTTCTGATTTTTGGCGCACGGAACAAGTATTAAAAATTATTAAATCAATTTTTTCGCGGGATTTCTCCATCTTTTTCTCATCAACGACAACTTGTCGTTTCCCTAAATACTCCATTCCTTGATCTTTAAACGGCACAAATCCGGATTCTTCTAAAATTCGCGAAACTCGCTCCGAATCAGAATGATTCATCTGACAACCAAAAGTCTTAATCAAATAAGTTTTCATCGCCACGATTGTAATGATTGCGTAAAAAAATCAAAATCCCGCAAAATTTTATGCAACTTTAGGCATTACTTCCTCTATTCTCTCTGCCACAAACAACATATCTGCAGGGCTTTGGTCATAATTACCCATAACCATTTGTTTGATGTCTTCGTTAAGAGGAATCATGGTCAAAACCTTTTTGCGAGTTTCGTTATTTATATTATTCACCTTATCAAAAAGCATTATTATAAATTCTTTAATTCTTCTTTTTTCATTATCTGCTGCCAAAATCTCTGTATACTGC
>CAZYIR010000082.1:0-2691 GCA_964647165.1 uncultured Candidatus Peribacteria bacterium | reverse complement strand
ATTCCTTTAAATGGAAATTTAAATGCTTCTGGGATTACGGATATGTATTTAGGAACACAGGCAAATGGAGGAGCTAGAATGACAGGTAATATAGACAATGTTTATGTTTGGGGAGATGCTTTTGAATGGGATTAGATAAATAATTTTCCGCGAAAAAATGAACAAAATAAAATCTAATTCAAAAAATGGAGCCATCATCGGGATTTGAACCCGAGACCCCTTCCTTACCATGGAAGTGCTCTACCACTGAGCTATGATGGCAAAATTTCGCGAAAAACTAAAAGTATTTTTACCCTCGTTTTATCTAAGGATGGCTGGGGCGGAGGGATTCGAACCCCCGAATGCCAGGACCAAAACCTGGTGCCTTACCACTTGGCGACGCCCCATTTTTCGCGGAAATTTTAAGTGGAAAAAGATAAAAATCAAGTTTTATTTTTATGGAAAATTTAGTAAGTTATCAGTCGTAAAGTTTTTGGCGGAAAATAAATGGAAACAATTAAAATAAAATTAACTAAAAGCGATATTCTTAAAGAAATATTGGGAATTATGTCTCAATCGGAGGTTCCGCGAAAAATTGTTTTTCACTGTCAGGGAAATATTCCTTTATTAGCAGATATTCGAGCTTTAAAAAGAATTCAAAAAACAGCTGAGGAAGAAAAGAAAATTGTTGAATTTATTTGTCCGCAGAAATTTATCCGCGAAATTTTAAGTAAATTTAATTTTACAACTTATAAAAATTGTCCTCAGGATTATTTGGAGTTAGAAGAAAAGGATTTAATTGAAGTTTATACTCCGCCCCAACTTCCAGTTAAGAACATTGCTCTAAAAGTCGCGGAGAAAAATTCCGATAAAACAGAACTTCAACCAAGAACAGAGAAACTGGAAACCACTTTTGAAAAACACAAAATTCATAATCCGGGACGACAAAAAACATCGCGTTCTAAAATCTTTTTTGTGTTTGTTTTTATTTTAATGATACTGGCTGGTTTGTTATTATGGATAACACCGAAAGCAAAAATAGTTTTAAAACCGCGTTTATCACCATTGCCGGTAATCCAAAACATTATCATAACTTTACCTGAAGCAGAAGTAGACGAAATAGATCAAGATTTACCACAAGTAAAGGGAGTTTTTATCAGTACTCAAGTTCAGGGCAAAGAAAATTATGTAGCAAGTGGTAGAAAATATGATATAACAAATGCTCATGGTAAAGTGACTCTTTTTAACGAAACGGACAAACCAAAATTTTTAGTGCCATCAAGATTATCAACAGAAGATGGTTTAATTTTTCGTTTCAAAAAAGAAGTAACAATTCCCGCGAAAAAAAATGGACAGCCGGGACAAAAAGTAGTGGAAATTTGGGCTGATGAATATGACGAACGAGGAAATCCTATTGGATATCGTGGAAACATTATAGCAGGAACGAAATTATTTTTTCCGGCTTTGCGCAAAGAACTTCGCGAAATTTATTACGCTAAAGCCAATAAAGGACCGTTGGTAGGTGGTTCAACACTTACTCATTACTATGTACAAGAAGAAGATGAACAAAAATCCGCTGATTTTCTCCGCGAAATTTTACAGACTCAGGCAATTGAAAAATTAAAAAAAGAGAATCAGGCGCGTTCTTTTCGCGAAAAGAAGCAATTTGTTTTATTAGAGAACAAAGATTTGTTTGTTAGTGGTTTTAAAAATTTTAAATTTCCTAAAGATCTTATTGGGCAGGAACAAGAAACTTTTGAAGTTTCCGGTGAATTAGAACTATCGGGGATTGTTTTTGATCAGGATGAAGTAAAAAAAATTCTTTTAAAAAAGTTAAATGATATTTTAGATGATCGACAACAATTAATTGAATTAGATGATAATTCCATTGAATACGATTTATTAAATAAAGAAGATTTCGCGGAAAAGCGTTATATAAAACTTTCAGTAAAAGCAGTTGGTGTAAAGAGTATTGATTTGACGGTAAATACTAAAGATATGCTGGAATGGGTTAATAATTTAAAAAAACAAATTGCTGGCAAAAGTCGTGAACAAGCTCGTTCAATATTAATTAATGTTCCGGAAATAGAGCAAGTTTTAGAAATAAAAATAGATCCATTTTGGAGTGATGATTTGCCCAAAATTTTTAATCGAATTAAGTTTGAGATTAACAAGATGATATAATTCGCGGAGAAATAAACACAACCACCGTCATTGCGAGCGGATTTGTTGTTTCTTTTACTGTTGAGCGTGGCAATCTCCATTTCCGCGAAATTTTCAGCGCTAAAATGAACAGTAAGGGAGATTGCGTCGTCGCGGCGCTCCTCGCAATGACGACCAGCGAGTTTTCCGCGAAAAAATCAATTGTTTTTTTGAGCAAGCGGAAGACCCATTCGACTTCTGGTATTTGAAAAACATTTGTCGCTCAGGGATAGTTTTTTTTAAATTTTTCCGCGACAGAATAAACAATAAGGGAGATTGCTTCGTCGCTGCGCTCCTCGCAATGACGATAGATGAGTTTTCCGCATCAGAATAAACAATAAGGGAGATTGCTTCGTCGCTGCGCTCCTCGCAATGACGGCAAGTGGTGAATCAGCGACAATCCCCCTAAAAAAAACTTGCCGAAAGAGTAAAAAAATAGTACAATACATTTGACAAAATAAAATTTTAATTATATTTGTATCTTAAATTAAAAAATTATGAAAAATTTAG
>CAZYIR010000081.1:0-3222 GCA_964647165.1 uncultured Candidatus Peribacteria bacterium | reverse complement strand
TTTCGAAATTCAATCTTACCAGCCGCTAACTCTTTAACTGCCTTTTCTACCTCCATTGTAACTGTTCCCGCCTTTGGATTTGGCATTAAACCTCGTGGACCAAGAATTCGCGCGATTTTTGACAAATTTCTCATCATACTTGGTGTGGCTACCGCTACATCAAAATCTGTCCATCCTTTCGCTACTTTTTCAATTAAATCTTCAGCTCCCGCCTCAACTGCTCCGGCCGATTTAGCCGATTTAATTTTATCATCTTCACAAAAAACAACTACTCGTACATTTTTACCAGTTCCGTGTGGCAAACTAACCGTTGAACGAACTTGTTGATCGGCGTGTTTAGGATTAATTCCTAAATTAAAATGCGCCTCTGCAGTAGCATCAAACTTAACTGTTGATGTTTCTTTCATTAACTTAATAGCTTCAGTCAACGAATACAATTTTTCGCGGTCTATTTTTTCATAAGCTGCCCGCAAAGCTTTTGATTTTTTACTCATTTTATAAAGGGTTAAGTGGTAAAAAGCGTCTCAATCAAAATGAGACTCCCACAAATTAAGTGGCGTTTATTAAGCTGCTTCAATTTCCGGTTCCAATCCCATTCTCTCGGCTGTTCCGGCTACAATTTTTACTGCCGCATCCATATCGTTTGCATTTAAATCTTTCATTTTTTGTTTAGCAATATTCTCTAGTTGAGCCCGCGAAATTTTCCCAATTTTTTCTGTATTCGGTTTCCCTGAACCTTTTTGGATACCTAATTCTTTTTTAATTAAAGCTGATGTCAAAGGAGTTTTTAATTCCAACTCAAAAGTTCGATCTTCAAAAACATAACAAATTACAGGAACTTTCAAACCGGACCCCTTCAAATCTGCTGTTTTGTCATTAAATTGCGTACAAAACTGCTGAATATTAACTCCATGTTGTCCCAAAATCGGTCCAACCGGAGGAGCCGGTGTAGCCATTCCAGCTACCAACTGAATTTTAAATTTTGATTTAAACGGTTTTTTAGGTGCCATGATTTTTTCGTTTTAAAATATAAAAAATGTGCGTAATAGTTAGATTTTTTTCACAACTTGATCAAAATCAAGTTCAACGGGAGTCTCTCTATCAAAAATAGAAACCATTACGGTAATTTTACCGCGAGCTTTATTTATTTCTGAAATAACCCCTTCGTAATTAGTAAACGGACCTTCTTTAATCTTAACCAAATCCCCTTCTCTCATTTTTATTTCTGTTGTAGCCGTATCCGCTCCCATTCGTCTTTTAATAACTCCAAATTCTTCCGGTAAAATAGGAACTGGAATATTACCTGAACCAACAAAACCGGTCACATTAGGAGTATTCCGAACTACAAACCAAGATGCGTCAGTCACAATCATATCAACTAAAACATACCCTGAAAATAAATTCTTTTCTACAATTACTCTCTTCCCGTTTTTAATTGTTGCCACCTTTTCTTTGGGCACAATTACTTCAAAAATATATTCTTGCATATTCATAGATTCAATACGGTGTTCCAGTGCTTGTTTAACACTATCTTCATATCCGGAATAAGTATGCACAGCATACCAATTTCGTCCCGCACTTGAATCTTGTTTTCCCATTTATTTTTCTAAGAAATAAAGAACTCCTTCATTTAACAAATAATCTGTGACAGTTAAAGCAACTCCTACCAATAACATTATAACCAATACTGTAATCATAGCTTCAGTTGCTTGTCGTTTAGTTGGCCAACTCACAGAATGCAATTCAGCCAAACGATCTTTTAAAAATTTTTCCATCAAATCAATCTCAAATTAGTCGCTCGTATTTTTTATATTTTAGACTTTTTGTCAAAAGAAAATCACGCGAAAAAAGCAAATTGCTTACGCTAATTATTTCAGCACCTTAATTTCATAGAAAATCTCCGCGAAATTTTATAAATCACTTAATTTTATTAATTCCCCATACTCATCAACCAAAACAACTTCCGGTTCGAGAAGAATTCCTGATTTTTCTAAGACTTTGTCCTGCCATTTTTTCGCGAGTTTCAATAAATCAGTTTGAGTAGCTTTACCTTTATTTAAAAAGAAATTCGCGTGGCGTGGAGAAACTTGCGCATCTCCTAACCGATCCCCTTTTGCTCCAGCTTCATCCAAGAGTTTCCCCGCGAAATTTTCCGGTGGGTTTTTGAAAAAACTACCGCCAGACCGACCCGCTGGATTTTTTTGCACCCGATCGAGGAATTGAGCTTTAACATCTGCTAAAATTTTCGCGGGATTTCCTTTATCCGTTAGTTGAAAAGTCGCGCGCGTAATAAACCAGTTTGAATTTTTCTTGAAAATTGAAGTACGATAATCAAACTCGCAATCTTTTTTTAAAATTTTCGCGAGATTTCCATATTCATCAATATATTCCACTTGGACCAGTTTATCAGATATTTCCGAGCCATAAGCTCCTGCGTTTCCACGGACAGCTCCGCCCAAAGTACCCGGGATACCACTTAAATTATTCAAATCAGCCCAACCTTTTTCCGCGAAATTTTCAATCATAGTTTGCAAGCGTTCACCGGTTTCCACAGTTACGATATTATTTTGCCAAACATATTTTTTACCGGTAAAAATAAAAACTCGCCCGCGAAATCCTTTATCTGAAAAAACACAATTTGAGCCAGCACCAAGAATAATTTGTGGAATTTTGTCGGCAAAAGTTTCACTCCACGCCTCTGCCATGGATTTAATATCGCTAATTTTCCAAATTTCATCAGCATTTCCTCCAATTCCAAAGTAGGAAAATTTCGCGAGATTTTGATTTTTAATAATTTCAACTGACATTTCAGAAGAAGTTTAGCAAAATTTCGCGAAAAAGAAATTTGAAAAAAATGATTCTTATGTTAAAATAGTGCTACAAAACAATAAAAAACATGGTAACAAAAGGTTGTTATGGGTACAAAGGATTAGTTAAAGCCTCCTTAGAAGTTGGAGAAAAACAAGGTAATCCAACAAAAGTTATTAAACCAGGTTTTGTGGTGGAAAAAAATCCACAGATAACAGACGCCTCTTTGTTATATGTTGATGCTAAAGAAAATATACAAGGAGAATTTAATTTATTTGAATTATTAAAATTATCAAAATTTATTTATGGGGATTTAGAAAAAAATAAAGAATCCCGCGAAAAATTCGCGTATCATTTACAAAATTCATTGGATTTATTTAAAAAAGCTTCTCATGGTTATTTTGAAGAGAGATA